>NZ_JBHVWF010000106.1:0-29561 GCF_042882365.1 Streptomyces sp. NPDC058221
CCCCCCGGTTACGGGAAGGGGCGGGGAGGGGAACAGGCCCGCCGCAGGCGCACCCCACCACAGCCCCGCACCCGCACCCGCACCCGCACAACACAAAAACGCCGAACGGGCCGAAGAATCCTCTCTCCGGCCCGCCCGACGTCAGACGTTCAGAACCCCCGCGAAGTCACTCCTCCGACGACGCCGCCGCCGAGGCAGACGCAGACGCAGACTTCTTCGCCGTCGTCTTCTTCGCCGCGGTCTTCTTCGCAGCCGACGCCCCCGCAGCAGTCGTCTTCTTGGCCGCGGTCTTCTTCGTCGCAGTCGCCTTCTTCGCCGGCGCCTTCTTCGCGGTCGCCTTCTTGGCCGGAGCCTTCTTCGCCGTCTTCTTCTTGGCCGGCCCCTTGGCCCGCTTCTCCGCGAGCAGCTCGTAGCCGCGCTCCGGCGTGATCTCCTCGACGCTGTCGTCGGACCGCAGCGTCGCGTTCGTCTCACCGTCGGTGACGTACGCGCCGAAGCGGCCGTCCTTCACGACCACCGGCGCCCCGCTCACCGGGTCCGTGCCCAGTTCCTTCAGCGGCGGCTTGGCCGCGGCGCGGCCGCGCTGCTTCGGCTGGGCGTAGATCGCGAGGGCCTCTTCGAGCGTGATGTCGAAGAGCTGGTCCTCGGAGGTCAGCGACCGCGAGTCCGTGCCCTTCTTCAGGTACGGCCCGTAGCGGCCGTTCTGCGCGGTGATCTCGACGCCCTCGGCGTCCTCGCCGACCACACGCGGCAGCGACATCAGCTTCAGCGCGTCGGCCAGCGTCACCGTGTCCAGCGACATCGACTTGAAGAGCGAGGCCGTCCGCGGCTTCACCGCGTTCTTGCCGGTCTTCGGAGTGCCCTCGGGCAGCACCTCGGTGACGTACGGGCCGTAGCGCCCGTCCTTGGCGATGATCTGGTTGCCGCTGACCGGATCCGCACCGAGCTCGAAGTCGCCGCTCGGCTTGGCCAGCAGCTCCTCCGCGTACTCGACGGACAGCTCGTCGGGCGCCAGGTCCTCGGGAACGTCCGCGCGCTGGTGGCCCTCGGAGTCCTTCTCACCGCGCTCGATGTACGGGCCGTAGCGGCCGACGCGGAGCTTGATGTCGTTGCCGACGGGGAACGAGGAGATCTCCCGGGCGTCGATCGCGCCGAGGTCGGTGACGAGCTCCTTGAGCCCGCCGAGGTGGTCGCCGTCGCCGTTGCCCGCGTCGGAGGCCTTTCCGGCACCGGCCGTGTCGTCACCGGGCTGTGCACCGAAGTAGAAGCGCTTCAGCCACGGCACGGACTGGGCCTCACCGCGGGCGATGCGGTCGAGGTCGTCCTCCATGCGGGCAGTGAAGTCGTAGTCCACGAGCCGGCCGAAGTGCTTCTCCAGCAGGTTGACCACGGCGAACGAGAGGAACGACGGCACGAGCGCCGTCCCCTTCTTGAATACGTAGCCGCGGTCGAGGATGGTCCCGATGATCGAGGCGTACGTCGACGGACGGCCGATCTCGCGCTCTTCGAGCTCCTTGACCAGCGAGGCCTCGGTGTAACGGGCCGGCGGCTTGGTCGCGTGGCCGTCGACCGAGAGCTCATCGGCGGACAGCGCGTCGCCCTCGGCGACCTGCGGCAGCCGGCGCTCACGGTCGTCGAGCTCGGCGTTCGGGTCGTCGGCGCCCTCGACGTACGCCTTCATGAAGCCGTGGAAGGTGATCGTCTTGCCGGAGGCGGAGAACTCGGCGTCACGGCCGTCGCTCGCCCGGCCGCCGATCTTGACGGTGACGGAGTTACCGACCGCGTCCTTCATCTGCGAGGCGACGGTCCGCTTCCAGATCAGCTCGTAGAGCCGGAACTGGTCACCGGTCAGGCCGGTCTCGGCAGGGGTGCGGAAGCGGTCCCCGGAGGGGCGGATCGCCTCGTGCGCCTCCTGCGCGTTCTTGACCTTGCCGGCGTAGGTGCGCGGCTTGTCCGGCAGGTAGTTCGCCCCGTACAGCTGCGTGACCTGGGCCCGGGCCGCGGAGATCGCGGTGTCCGAGAGGGTCGTGGAGTCGGTACGCATATAGGTGATGAAGCCGTTCTCGTACAGCTTCTGCGCTACCTGCATGGTGGCCTTGGCCCCGAAGCCCAGCTTCCGGCTCGCCTCCTGCTGGAGGGTCGTCGTGCGGAAGGGGGCGTACGGGGAGCGGCGGTACGGCTTCGACTCGACGGACCGCACGGCGAACGCGGAGTCGGCGAGCGCGGCGGCCAGGGCGCGGGCGTTCGTCTCGTCCAGGTGCAGCGTCTGACCGGAGCCGGACTTGAGCTGCCCGTCCGGGCCGAAGTCACGGCCCTGGGCGATGCGGCGCCCGTCGACCGCGCTGAGGCGGGCGGTGAGCGTCGAGGGATCGGAGGCGTCACCGGTCCGGCCGGTGGCGAACGTGCCGGTCAGGTCCCAGTACTCGGCGGAACGGAAGGCGATGCGCTCGCGCTCCCGCTCGACGACGAGGCGGGTGGCGACGGACTGGACACGGCCGGCCGAGAGGCGCGGCATGACCTTCTTCCACAGGACCGGCGAGACCTCGTAGCCGTAGAGGCGGTCGAGGATCCGGCGGGTTTCCTGGGCGTCGACCATGCGCTGGTTGAGCTCGCGCGGGTTGGCGACGGCGGCCCGGATCGCGTCCTTGGTGATCTCGTGGAAGACCATCCGGTGGACCGGGACCTTGGGCTTGAGGACTTCCTGCAGGTGCCACGCGATGGCTTCGCCCTCGCGGTCCTCATCGGTGGCGAGGAAGAGTTCGTCGGACTCGGCCAGTAGCTGCTTGAGCTTCCTGACCTGGGCCTTCTTGTCGGCGTTGACGACGTAGATGGGCTGGAAGTCGTTCTCGACATCCACGCCGAGACGACGCACCTCGCCGGTGTACTCGTCCGGCACCTCGGCGGCGCCGTTCGGGAGGTCGCGGATGTGCCCGACGCTCGCCTCGACAACGTATCCGGGGCCCAGATAGCCCTTGATCGTCTTCGCCTTGGCAGGCGACTCGACGATGACGAGTCGGCGGCCGCCCTGTGCGGTCTCGCTGGTCGGGGACAACTTCGCTCTTCTCTCCGGTCGACGCTCGGTGGGCATCAGGGCAGCGCGATGGCGCTGCCGACAGTGCTGTCGCTGCGGAGTGTGACGGTACAACCCGCCCCCGTGTCAAACGGCAAAAGCCCGCAACGGCCACTCGAACGGTAACCCGACTTCCGCCTTTCCTGCCGCCCGGCCCGCTCGGTCCGCCGTTCGCAGGGCCGCTGCCTGCGGGTTTCGGAGGCGCTGTGGCCGCCTTGCCGGTACTGGGGGCGGGGCCAGGACAGTCCGGGCGTGTTCCGGGCCCGCCCTGGGGGGCAGGTCGGCCGCGGCGGGTTCGGACAGATGCCGGACGAGATATCGGACGGAGGTTCGAGTGCGGATTCGGGCGGGGATTCGGGTGCCGGTTGAGACGCGCGATCAGACGCGGGATTCAGACGCGGGATTCAGACGCGTGTGAAGCACCACACCCCGAGGACGAGGAAAACCACGCCGAACACAGTGGCCAGTGCGGTGGAGACGCGGGGGCTCACCCCGTGCGCCACCGGCGCGCGGTGCAACGTGCGCGCCCCCGTCCACAGCAGCAGCGCGACACCGAACAGTGCGAATACCGTTCCGGCGAAGACCGCAGGTCCGCTCTCCATATCCGTACGCCTCCGTGTCCCCCGACGCGGGGCGGGGTGGGTCGGGTCGGGTGCCTGTCCCGCGTCGTGCCGCGCCGTACGGCTTCGCGCGCCGCTTTCGGTCGCGCTGTTCCGGTCGCACCATGTCGATCGCGCCGTTACGGGAGGAGGCTCGCACCGCGGAACGTCGCCGACGCGAACCCCGGGTGAACAGCAGGACCGCGCTGTGAGCACATCAGCCGGGCGCCCGGCCCGACGATGGCCTGATTCATCTCCCGCCCTCACATCACGTCGAGGGTCGCCCGCCGCCTGCTGCCATGTTCGAACAGCGTCAGCAACGCGACGGCGAGCAGCGCGTATCCCGCGCCCGTCGCCCGTTCGGCAGCGATCCCCCGGCCGCTCAGACCCGCACCGGCGCACAACTGACGTGCTGTTTCGGCCGCGTGCGTCAGCGGGAGTACGTCAGCGGGAGTACGTCACCGACGACACGCATCCACTCCGCAAGGTTCTCCTGCGGGACGTTCGCGCCGGTCGACAGCAGCAGTACGGGACTCGCCACGTTCGAGATCAGGAACACATCACGGAAACGCAGCCCCAGCGCCCCCAGCGCGAGGCCGAACGCGGAGCACCCCGCCGCGCGGGGTGCAGCACCGCGGCCAGCCCGGCAGAGCCCCAACCGGAATCCGCAGGCCGAGCAGAAGACAGGCAGCTGAGAGCGTGAAGACGCTGATGACAAGGCCGTTCAGCACCTACGGCAGAGCGCGGCCGAACCAGAGCGGAGCCCGGATACGGGGACTCGGCAGCACCGCGCCGAGCGTCCCGTACCGACGTTCATCGGAGATGGCCATCGTGCCGCCATAGACGCAGGTGATGGACGCGGCGGCGACGGCGTTGCCGGGCAGGCACCCCTCGACCCGCTCCCTCTCCCGGCCGGTGAGGCCGACCAGGTCCAGCAGTTCGGCTGTCCGCCGTTTCTGGTCGCACGGCTCGACGGCGTAGAGCCCGGCGAAGCGGCGCAGGTTGTCGAGGGCGGAGAGCCGGTCGTACAGCCCTCGGTCACCGCCGCACACGCAACCGCTCCTGCGGCGCACGGCGACGGGGCCGGCTTCCCCCGGGCCGGCGGCCGTGGTCAGCGGTCCGCCGAGCTGTCGCAGGACCGAGGCGCGGCCGCGGCCGAGCAGGAGTCCGAGCCGGTCGCCGCTCTCGGACCGCTCCGCCTGTGGCTCGCGCAGGGCCGCTCCCGCACCACGGGCCCGGAACGAGACCGCCGGCACTTCGGAGTCGTCGGTGGAACCAGAGCCGGCAGCCCTCGGCGAAGACCAGCGGCACGAGCAGGAACCTCCTTCGCCTGCCCGGCACTCCATGTCGATGTGCTTCGTCAGCTCCAGGACGGGAGGCGCCCTCTTGGCGCGGCTCTCCAGGCCGGCGAACAAGGCGCCGGCCCCTTCGGTGGCGAAGGTCCGCGCCCGGACAAGGACTTCGTCCTCCACGAGGCGGCGCATCGTGGGCCGGTGCGCCGCCATGGCGCCTTCCAGCAGGCCGCGTACTCATCGGCGATGGCCGCACAGGCTGCCTCGGGATCCTCCAGGTGCGGGCGTACGTGGGGGCCATCGCGCCCCGCGTAGTGCTCGGCCACCCCGGCCCGTACGACGTCGGCCGGGGTGGCCCGGCCGGTCTCCGGCTCCGCCTCGACCTACGCTGCCCCGACCGGGACGGGGCAGCAGGAAGTCCGGGAAGTCCAACGGGCCCTCGGCCAGCAGCCGCAGCACATGCGTGCGGTCGTCCTCCCTCAGCACCTCCCGGGCGTGCACCACCCATGCCTCATGGGGCCAAGGAACGGGCACGGTGCGGCAGCGCGAAATGCAGGCTGCAGAAGGCGTCCCACAGCGGGCCGATCGGGATCCGCGTCGCCCCGACCGACGGCTCGTCCAACTCGCTACGGATCATCCGGCTGCCCCGCCTGCCGGGGGCAACGGCTCCAGGAAGCCCTCCTCGACCAGCAGCCGGATGGCCTGCGGAGTGCGGTCGCGCAGCAGCACCGGGTCCTCGTTCATCAACTGCGCGATGGCGTCCAGGATCCGCCCCGCCGGCAGCGATCCATCGCACACGCCGGCGAATCCGGCGCCCACCGCGTCGACCTTCGTCGCGCGTCGCATTCCGCGGTTCTGACGGAGCACCACGTGTTCGGGGTCCTCCGCGCCCGGCAGCCCGACCTGCTCCTGCACGACCTCGGCGGCCAGGCCGAAATGGCCGGCCAGGAGCGCGGCGTCGTCCTGGTCACGCAGATAGTCCCGGCGGGCGAAGTGCGCCTCGATGGCCGGTCCGAGCGGTTGTTCCACCGCGTGCGGCCACTCCTCGATCACGATCGAGGGGTCTCCGGCGGCGGCCGCGGCGGACTTCCGCAGGGTGATCCAGCCGAAGCCGACGCCCTTGGTCCCGCCGGCCTCGAACTCGTCCAGCCAGGCGTCGTACCGCGCGGCGTACTCGGCGGGCTCCGTGCGGTGGTCGCCGCTGTCACGCAGCCACAGCTCCGCGTACTGCGTGACGTCCTGCACCTCGCGCTGCACGATCCAGGCGTCGCAGCCGCTCGGCACCCAGGAACGCAGCCGGTCCTGCCACTCCTCGTCCTCGGTGTGCTGCCAGTTGGCCAGGAAGTGGGCGTATCCGCCGTCGTTGAGCCGGTCGCCGGTCTGCTGCACCAGCGTCCGGCACAGGTCGTCGCCTGCCATGCCGCCGTCGCGGTAGGTCAGCCGGGCGCCGGGCGAGATGACGAAGGGCGGGTTGGAGACGATCAGGTCGTACGTCTCGTCGGCGGCCGGCTCGTAGAGGGAGCCCTCGCGCAGATCGGCCGGGGCGGCGCCGGAGAGGGCGAGGGTGAGCCGGGTGAAGTCGAGAGCGCGCGGGTTGAGGTCGGTGGCGGTGACCCGGGTGGCGTGCTGGGAGGCGTGCAGCGCCTGGATGCCGGAGCCCGTACCGACGTCGAGGGCGGAGGCGACAGGCCTGCGGACGGTGATGCCGGCGAGGGTGGTGGACGCACCGCCGATGCCGAGGACGACGCCCTCCTCGCGCGAGCCGATACCGCCCGCTCCGCCGACGGCGCAGCCCAGGTCGGAGACGATGAACCAGTCCTGGCCGTCCGGCCCGCCGTACGGCCGTACGTCGACGGACGCTCGGACCTCACCGTCCGACTCGGTCAGCCAGCCGTCCGCCACGCATTCCGGCAGCGGCAGCACGGCAGCCGCCCGCCCGGCCGGAACCGGGTGCTGGAGCAGGAAGAGCCGCACCAGTGTGTCGAGCGGGGCATCCCCTCGGGTGGCACGCAGCGCGGGGACCGTCTCGCTGCGCGCGAGCGCGGCGTAGGCGGGTGCGCCGAGCAGGTCGAGAAGGCCGTCGGCGGTGAAGGCGGCGGCGAGCAGGGCTTCGCGGAGCCGGGTCGCATGGTCGGGTGCGGGAAGGCTGGTCTTACTCACACGACCCATTGTGGCGGCTCCCACTGACAACGGCAGCGGCCCGCCGGCCCATCAGGGGCCGCCGGGCCGGTCGTACACCCGCGGGTCCGCGGTCGTACAGCTGCTCGTTCGGGGTGTGCGGCCGTGGCCGGGAGTTTCCCGGTTACGACTTCTCGCTGGGCGAGGCGGAAGAAGACGCCTCCTTCGAGGCCTTCGGGTCCTTCGTGTCCTTCGAGGGCGAAGCCGACTTCGACGAGCCGGACGACGGCGATGCCGAGGCCGTCGGCTTCTGGCAGCCCTTCTGCTTGGCCATCGCGTTGCCGACATCGCCGGACTGGAGCTTCTTCAGCGCCTGGTCACCATTGGTGCTGATCTTGTTCAGCTCGTCCGCGATGCCCTTGAGGCCGTCGGCGAACTTCGCCTGGTCCTTCGTGTTGAGGTCATCGACCTTCTTCTGCAGATTCGCGTAGGCCACGGAGGAGGCGTTGAGCTCCTTCACGGCCTCCTTCTGCGTGGTCTCGCCGTCGTCGACCGGCGGCGGGCCCGCCGAGTCGACCGCCGAGCCCAGTGCCTTGTAAGCCTGGGAGATCTGCTTGAAGGCGGCCGAGTCGGTCTTCTGGACGTCGGCGGGCTTGCTGTTGTCGGCCGTCTGCTGCTGGATGGAGGCGTTGGCGTTCGCGATCTTCTGCAGCTGGGGCTGGACCTGGTCGCAGACCTTCTTGGCCCAGTCGTTCACCTTGTTGTCGCTGTCGTCGCTGCAGCCCGACAGCGTAAGTACCAGTACCGCACCGCCGGACAGCGCGGCCGCAAGCTTCTTGTTCACCGGATTGGTCCCTTCCAAGGCTCTCGGCCCCGGAACTTACACGCCGAGCGCCCTCCATCCGGGCGCCGGTCGTCCGATGGGTGGCCTTTTGCAGCCATTTGCACCAAGCAAAATGAGGGAGATACAACTCACCCGCACGGCCCCCGCGTACGGGAACACCTGAACGAGCAAGTACGCGTCCGGGCAGGCGTCGGGCGGGCCGGCGGAACACGACGACAGCCGGCCGGACACGCCGACGGGCGGACGACGCATCAGAGTGCCTCGCCCGCCCGCACGTTGGCCGCACGCCCCTAGCGGGCGCGGCCCCCTCCCGTCGACCGCCTCACTGAACGGCTGCCGGGTCGCTCGGCCTCGTGGAACTGCCCCCGCTCTCACCCCCGGAGTCGCCCTCGTCCCCCACCGCGATCCCACGCCGCTTGGACACGTAGACCGCACCGATGATGACCACGACGGCGACCACCGCCACCAGCGCACGCACCCAGGGGTTCGCGTCCTCGCCGTAGCTGAACTTCACCACCGCGGGCGCGATGAGCAGCGCCACCAGGTTCATCACCTTGAGCAAGGGGTTGATCGCAGGCCCGGCCGTGTCCTTGAAGGGATCGCCGACCGTGTCGCCGATGACCGTCGCGGCATGGGCGTCACTCCCCTTGCCGCCGTAGTGACCGTCCTCGACGAGTTTCTTCGCGTTGTCCCACGCACCGCCGGAGTTGGCGAGGAAGACCGCCATCAGCGTCCCGGTGCCGATCGCGCCGGCGAGATACGAGCCGAGCGCCCCGACCCCGAAGCTGAAGCCGACCGCGATCGGTGCCAGCACCGCCAGCAGACCGGGCGTGGCCAGCTCACGCAACGCGTCCTTGGTGCAGATGTCGACGACGCGCCCGTACTCCGGCTTCTCGGTGTAGTCCATGATTCCCGGGTGCTCGCGGAACTGCCGCCGCACCTCGTAGACCACGGCCCCGGCGGACCGGGACACCGCGTTGATGGCCAGGCCGGAGAAGAGGAAGACGACCGCGGCACCGAGAATCAGCCCCACCAGGTTGTTGGGCTGCGAGATGTCCAGACTCAGTCCCATCTCCCCGGCCGAAGCACCGACGTCGTCGACCGCGGTGGCGATCGCGTCACGGTAGGAGCCGAAGAGCGCCGCCGCCGCCAGGACGGCGGTGGCGATGGCGATGCCCTTCGTGATGGCCTTGGTGGTGTTGCCGACGGCGTCCAGGTCGGTGAGGACCTGGGCACCTGCCCCCGTGACATCGCCGGACATCTCGGCGATGCCCTGGGCGTTGTCGGAGACCGGACCGAAGGTGTCCATGGCGACGATGACCCCGACGGTGGTGAGCAGCCCGGTCCCGGCCAGTGCCACCGCGAAGAGCGCCAGCATGATCGACGTACCGCCGAGCAGGAACGCCCCGTAGACGCCGAGCCCGATCAGCAGCGCGGTGTAGACGGCCGACTCCAGTCCGATGGAGATACCGGCGAGTACGACGGTGGCCGGTCCGGTCAGCGAGGACTTGCCGATGTCCATGACGGGACGCCTGTTGGTCTCGGTGAAGTAGCCCGTCAACTGCTGGATCAGGGCCGCAAGCACGATGCCGATGGCGACGGCGACCAGGGCGAAGATCCGCGGGTCCCCGCCGTGCGAGGTGATGGCCGCGTCGGTGACCCCGTCCAGTTCCCCGTACGAGGACGGCAGGTAGACGAAGACCGCCACAGCCACCAGAACGAGCGAGATGACGGCCGAGATGAAGAATCCGCGGTTGATGGCGGTCATCCCGCTGCGGTCGCTGCGCCGCGGGGCGACCGCGAAGACACCGATCATCGCCGTGATCACCCCGATCGCAGGCACGATCAGCGGAAAGGCAAGCCCCGAGTCGCCGAAGGCGGCCTTGCCGAGGATGAGCGCGGCGACCAGCGTCACGGCGTACGACTCGAAGAGGTCGGCCGCCATACCCGCGCAGTCACCGACGTTGTCGCCCACGTTGTCGGCGATGGTGGCGGCGTTGCGCGGATCGTCCTCCGGGATGCCCTGTTCCACCTTGCCGACCAGGTCCGCGCCGACATCGGCCGCCTTGGTGAAGATGCCGCCGCCGACCCTCATGAACATCGCGATCAGTGCCGCACCGAGCCCGAAGCCCTCAAGCACCTTGGGCGCGTCGGCGGCGTAGCCGAGCACCACGCAGGAGGCGCCCAGGAGTCCGAGACCGACGGTGATCATGCCGACCACGCCTCCGGTACGGAATGCGATCTTCGTTGCTTTGTGCGAAACGGCGGTGAGATCCTTTTCCGGTTCGCCCTCTGCGGGAGTCGCCTCACGCGCGGCGGCGGCCACCCGCACATTGCTCCGCACGGCGAGACGCATCCCGATGTATCCGGTGGCCGCCGAGAAAAGCGCACCCACCAGGAAGAACACCGAACGTCCCGCGCGTTGCGACCAGTTGTCGGCCGGAAGCAGCAGAAGCAGGAAGAAGACCACTACGGCAAAGATGCCGACGGTACGCAACTGCCGGGCCAGATAGGCATTTGCGCCTTCCTGGACGGCCGCCGCGATCTCCTTCATGCGTTCGGTGCCCTCGCCGGCCGCCAGCACCTGGCGCGCCAGCAGCTGGGCGACCAGCAGTGCCGCGACGGCGACGACCGCGATGACGATCACGATGACACGGTTGTCGTCGGTGAGTACCGCTGCTGCGAGAGTGGTGGGTGGGTCGGAAAGTGCGGAAAACTGCGTCAGTTCTGCCAGTGGTGTGGTGCCGAACCCCGCCATACGTCCTCCTTGACGCTCAGCGCTCAAGACGTGGACGGATTGTAGGTAGCGGAACACGATCAAAACAGTGCGCGGTAAATGTAATTGACCTTCATCCACCGAACGGCAATTGATCACGTTCGCCGACTGGACCGAATGCAGTAATGGGGCAGAGGCATTGCCCGCAGATCATTGATCACGCATAAATGAAAAAGGCCCTGCTCAGCAGGGCCTCGAAAAATTGATCAGGAGTGGCCGGTCACGCCACCGGGCCGGCCGCACCGGGCCGGCCGCACCGCCCCGGGCCGCCCGCCCCTCAGGGCAGTACGGCTGCCGGCGTCTTCGGCCAGCTCATCCGGATGACTCCGCCGTCCGCGCCGGATCTGACTTCGACGTCGTCCACCAGGCCGCTGATGACCGCGAGGCCCATCTCGTCCTCGCCGTCGCCCTCCGGGTCGGGTTCCGGCTCATCCGGTCCCACGCCGGGCGTGGCGCCGCGGTTTCCGGACGCGCCGTGCACGGCGCCGTCACTGCCCGGTCCCGGCACCTCGTCGCCGACCTCGATGGAGAAGGCCTTCTCCTCCTCGGTCAGGACGACTGTCACCGGAGCGGTGATGCCGTGGCTGCGGTGCAGCCCGACCGCACGGCTGCAGGCCTCCCCCACGGCGAGTCGGACCTCGTCGAGCACGGCCTCGTCGACCCCGGCCCGGCGCGCCACGGCAGCCGCCACGAGGCGGGCCGTTCTGACGTGTTCGGGCTGGGCGCTGAAGCGGAGTTCAACGGTGGCCATGCGATCCCCCTCGAACGTACGTGTGTGCAGCCCGGGAGCCGGGCGGATGGCCCGGCAATCCTGGCTGTTCTTCTCCCGACGCCGCCGACCGCCGCATCAGCCCGGCACCCACCGGACACCGGCCCGACAGATGATGTCGGGCCAGTATTCGGCCACTGCCGAAGCTGACGGCTGACGGCTGACGGCTGACGGCTGACGGCTGACGGCTGACGGCTGACGGCTGACGGCTGACGGCTGACGGCTGACCCGATCGCGTGAGCGACCGGATTGGCAAATAGATCAGCTGCCGGCCGCCGACCGGGTGACCGACGGACTACGAACTGGCCAGTGCCGGCCTGACCGATGCCGGCAGAGCTGACGTTGACTCGGCTGACGTTGACTCGGCTGATGCCGGACGTCGGCCACCGGCTCACCGGCCGCCGACGAACCGCCACCATCACCCCGGCTGACTTCCTCCGGAGCTGCCGGCAGCACCGGCTGCGGTCGCACCCGCTGCCGCCGGACCGGCCCTGGAGCCGGTCCGACCGCGGGCCGGCCGTCAGTCGGTGGCCGCGACGGCCTCGTCGACCGTGGTGTGAATCGGGAACACCTTGGTCAGACCGGTGATCCGGAAAATCTTGAGAATGCGTTCCTGGTTGCAGACCAGGCGCAGCGAGCCCTCATGGGCCCGAACGCGCTTCAAGCCGCCCACGAGCACGCCGAGGCCGGTGGAGTCGAGGAAGTCGACGCCTTCCATGTCGACAACCAAGTGGTAGCTGCCGTCATTCACCAACTCGACCAACTGCTCGCGCAGCTTGGGCGCGGTATACACATCAATCTCGCCACCGACCTCGACGACCGTACGGTCGCCACCAGGGCCGGACACATTGCGAGTCGACAAGGACAGGTCCACGGATCCTCCAGCACCTTGCTATCGAGCGGTCGCCCCTCGGTCTCCCCGGCGGAGCCAGGGGACGGATCGCCAGCCGCGATGGCATTCAATCACTTACCAGCTGCCATGCACGACGCCTTGGGACCATTGTCCGCCTCGCCAGTGACACACTCGGTGCCGATGGCCAAGAAACACCGCCCCAGTCGACCGCCCGAGAGCGGTGGCTCCCGCCCCTCTCCGGACATGGTCCTCGACCGGCTCGCCGCAGGGGCGGGCCGGTCCGCGCGCATCACTCATACGGAGCACTTGCCCCCGCGTACGGGAACCCATGCCATCTGGCCCGATCGCATCCGTCCAGAAGTGATCGCTGCCATCCAGAAGGCCGGCATCGATCATCCCTGGGCCCATCAGGCCGCCGCCGCGGAGCATGCGCTGGACGGCGAATCGGTCGTCATCGCCACCGGCACCGCCTCCGGCAAGTCGCTGGCTTACCTCGCCCCGGTCCTCAGCGCCCTCCTGGACGGCTCCGAGGCCCCCAACGGCCGTGGAGCGACCGCCCTCTACCTCGCCCCCACCAAGGCCCTGGCAGCCGATCAGCGGCGCTCGGTGAAGGGGCTCGCAGCTCCGCTGGGCAACGGGATCCGCCCCGCGGTCTACGACGGCGACACCCCCGTCGAGGAACGCGAATGGGTACGCCAGTACGCCAACTACGTCCTCACCAACCCCGACATGCTGCACCGCGGGATACTCCCGTCCCATCCCCGCTGGTCCTCCTTCCTGCGTGCTCTGCGCTATGTCGTCATCGACGAGTGCCACACCTACCGGGGCGTCTTCGGCTCCCACGTCGCCCAGGTAATCCGCCGGCTACGCCGCCTGTGTGCCCGCTACGGCGCCGATCCCGTATTCCTCCTGGCCTCCGCCACCGCGGCGGAGCCCTCGGCCGCAGCGGGCCGCCTCACCGGCCTCCCCGTCGTCGAGGTCGCCGACGACGCCTCCCCGCGGGGCGAACTGGTCTTCGCCCTCTGGGAGCCTCCCCTGACCGAGCTGCACGGCGAGAAGGGCGCTCCCGTACGCCGCACCGCCACAGCGGAGACCGCGGACCTGCTCACCGACCTCACCGTTCAAGGTGTCCGCTCGGTCGCCTTCGTACGTTCCCGGCGGGGCGCCGAGCTCATCTCCGTCATCGCCAAGGAACGCCTCGCAGAGGTCGACCGCTCCCTGCCCGCCCGCGTCGCCGCCTACCGCGGGGGATATCTCCCCGAGGAACGCCGCGCCCTGGAACGCGCCCTGCACTCCGGCCAGCTGCTCGGCCTGGCCGCCACGACGGCCCTCGAACTCGGCATCGACGTCTCCGGCCTGGACGCCGTCGTCATAGCGGGCTACCCCGGCACACGGGCCTCGCTGTGGCAGCAGGCCGGCCGCGCAGGACGGGCGGGGCAGGGCGCCCTCGCCATCCTGGTGGCCCGCGACGACCCGCTGGACACCTTTCTCGTCCACCACCCCGAGGCCCTGTTCCAGCAGCCCGTCGAGTCGACCGTTCTCGATCCGGACAATCCGTACGTCCTGGCCCCCCACCTCTGTGCCGCCGCCGCGGAGCTGCCGCTCACCGCACCCGATCTGGACCTCTTCGGCCCTGCCGCTGCCGAGCTGCTGCCACAGCTGGAAACCGCGAAGCTGCTCCGCAAGCGGCCCTCGGGCTGGCACTGGACCCGGCGCGAACGGGCCGCCGACCTCACTGACATCCGGGGCGAGGGCGGCCGCCCCGTCCAGATCGTCGAGGAAGGCACCGGCCGGCTCCTGGGCACCGTCGACGAGTCCGCCGCGCACACCGCCGTCCACGAGGGCGCCGTCCACCTCCACCAGGGCCGCACCTACCTGGTCCGGAAGCTGGACCTCGAGGACTCGGCAGCACTGGTCGAGGAAGCCAATCCGCCGTACTCCACGACCGCACGCGACACCACAGCAATCGCCGTCCTGGAGACCGACACCGAGATCCCGTGGGGCGACGGGCGCCTCTGCTACGGCTCCGTGGAGGTCACCAACCAGGTCGTCTCCTTCCTTCGTCGCAAACTGATCACCGGCGAGGTCCTCGGCGAGACCAAACTGGACCTGCCGCCCCGCACCCTGCGCACCCGCGCCGTGTGGTGGACGGTCACCCAGGACCAGCTCGACAGCGCCCGGATCAATCCGGAAATCCTCGGCGGCGCGCTGCACGCCGCCGAGCACGCGTCAATCGGGATGCTGCCGCTCTTCGCCACCTGCGACCGCTGGGACATCGGCGGCGTGTCCGTACCGCTGCATCCGGACACCCTGCTGCCGACGGTCTTCGTGTACGACGGCCACCCCGGCGGCGCCGGGTTCGCCGAACGCGCCTTCCAGACCGCGCGCGGCTGGCTGACCGCCACCCGTCAGGCCATCGCGTCGTGCGAGTGCGACGCAGGCTGCCCGTCCTGCATCCAGTCCCCGAAGTGCGGCAACGGCAACGATCCTCTGCACAAGCGGGGCGCTGTGCGCCTGCTCACGGAACTCCTCCGATCCGCACCTCCCGACCCGGCCGGCCCAACGACGTCGAGCGCCCCGACCACTCCTTCGGCGTCACCGGAGTCACCAGGCTCACCCACAGCCCCGTAGCCGGCCGCAGGAGCCGTCGCCCGAGTCGCAGGATCCGTGGCGGGGTCCTCGGCCTGAGCAGGATCCGTGCCATGAGCGGGAGCCGGGGTCGCCGGCCCTGCACGGGACCTGACCTCCGGCGCGTACGGTCCCAGGCGCACCCGGGCCGCCACATCGGCGATCTCCCCCTGCACGGCGCACCGCACCACTTCCGCCCCCTGGGCCCCGGCAACCTCCTGGGCGGCCCGGCAGGCCGTGGCTGCCCCCTCCAGGGCCCGGTCTGCGGCTGCCAGGGCCGCCAGGTCGGCCGCGCCTCCGGCCCGGTGCCGAGCCACCACCACCTGCCCGAGCGCCAGGACCACCGCGAACACCGTGCACAGCGTCGCCGTGGTCACCGCCGCCCACACAGTCGCCAGCCCTCGGTCCCGCCGCTCACAGCGCCCCCGGAACCCCTGCAGCCACTGACCCGGCACTCGCGAACCGGGCCCCATCACGGCGTCGCCCCCACCATGTCCTCGGCCGACGCCACAGCCTCTGCTTTCAGCGTGACGGCCAGCGGCCCGGGGCCCGGGGTCGGTGCGGCCACGCTGACGCGCCACAGCTCCCCCGTCCGTTCCACCCCGATCCTCGCCCGGCCGGGCGCAGCCGACAGTGCGGCCTCCCGCACCTGTGCCTCCGGTTCGGAGCGGGCCGCTGCCCGGGCGCCGGCCCGTGCCGCGTCCACGCACCGGATCTGGGCCGAGGCGGCCATCAGGGCCCACAGCAGGGCGAGGGCGAACACGACCAGCACCGGAATCGCCATGGCGGCTTCCGCCGTCACCGCACCCCGGTCACCCCCGCCCCGATCACGCCGATCAGCCCACCGTCCCGTCGCCCAGGAGCCGTCCCCGGGCCGCGCCCCGGGGCCGGCCACCACAGCCGCAATGGTGCCGGTCTCAGAATTTCGCATCGAGGGCCCCTTTGAGCAGCGATTGCAGCTGCGCCATGACCGGGGCGCTGGTGACCACCTTGTAGAGCACTGCGGCGAACGCACAGGCGGCGATCGTGCCCACCGCGTATTCGGACGTCGTCATACCGCTGTCCGCCCGAGCCCTGCGCACCAGACCCCGTGCCCAATCCATGACTTTCCGCATGATTCCAAACCCCCGTAAGACACATTTCTACTGAAAATGAATGATTGATTACCTTTGCCGCTTTTAGGCTGTCAGGGGCTCAGCAATCCCTTCGCCAGACCGATCACCACAGGCGCCACACCCACCGTGAGAAATGCGGGCAGGAAGCAGAGCCCGACGGGCGCGGTGATCAGTACGCCCGCGCGCTGCGCACGCGCCACCGCCGCGCTCGAACGCTCGGCACGCATCGCTTCGGCCAGCCTCGAAACCGGTTCCGCCGCCGGAGCACCGGTCGCACCCGCCCGGTCCAAGCAGCGGGCCAGGGCAGCCGCTCCCGGTATCTCGCCGAACCTCCCCCAGGCGACGGCCGGGTCGCCACCGAGCCGGATCTCCGCCGCCGTCCGCGCCAACTGCTCACCGACCGGACCGCCAAGGGACTCCCCTACCGCCTCTGCCGCCTCCCGCGGGCCGGCACCGACGGAGATACAGGCCGCCAACAGGTCGGCAGCCAACGGGAGCTGACGAACCGCCTCCGCGACCGCCGTCGCCTCCTGGGCCGCGCGGCGCGGCTCCTGCCCCAGCCGAGACCGCTGCCAGCGCCATGCGCCGTATCCCGCCCCCAGACCAACAGCCCACCCCAGAAGGCCACCCACCAGAATCCAGCCGGCAGGTACGACGCCGAGCGCCGCCGCCCACTGCCTGGCCGAGGCAGCGGGCACCCCACGGCCGAGCCACCGCAGCACCCTGCCGGCTGTGCCGTGCGCGCCGACGCCGCCGCCGGCCGACTGTGTCGGCGCGCACACATCCATCGAGTCCCGCGCATCCACCGCCAGGAACTCCGCGCCCCGGCGGCGCACCCGCCGCCCGGTCCGCCGACGGGCCAGGGCGAGCGCCGACTGGGTGCACAAGCCCGCCGCAAGCCCGACTGCCCCCACCCTGTGGACAACTTCACCGAGCACGGCGCTCATACCGCTTCTCCCGCCCGGACGATCCGGCCGGCCCAGAGCAGACCGGCCGCCTCCAGCAAGCCACCCATCACCAGGCAGACCAGCCCGACCGGGCTGTGCAGCAGCACTCTCAACGGATCCGCCCCGAGCGCGACGCCGAGCCCCATGCCCAGCACCGGCAACAGAGCAAGGACCGCGACCGTCGACCATGCACCGGCCAGCTGTGCCCGCAGCTCCTCCCGCCGACGCCGATCGGCCCGTAACGCGCCTTCCAGCCGGTCCAGGCCGGCCGCGAGCCCGGCTCCGCCGTCCACCGCCACCCGCCAGCAGGCGGCCACTCCGGCAAGGCCGTCGAGGCCCGGTTCGCGCGCCGCCTGTCCCAGCGCCTTCGGGACGTCCCCGCCGAACCGCGCCGCGGCCGACACCCCCGCCTCGGCGGCGCCCATCACCCCCGTTCCGCGCACCGCGACAAGCAGCGCCTGTCCCGGTTCCCGGCCGGCCCTCAGCTCGCCCACGACCGCACCGCACAGGTCCACCACCCCGTCGGCCCCGCGCTCCCGGTCCTTGCGTAACTCACTTCTCCGCAACCACCGCCGCACCAGCGGCACCGCGATCGCCCCGGCGGCCATCGGCAGCACGGACTCACCGAGGACCGCCAGGACCAGGGCCACCGGCAGGCACAGCCACTCCCGCCGCCCCCTCAGCCATCTCCGGGGCAGCCTCAGAACGCTCTCCCATCGCTCCCGAAGGGGCGACTCCGCATCCCCATCGGCGAACAACACCCGGGCCCTCCGCCGCCCTTGGTCCCGCCCGGCCGCCATCAGCCAGGCGGCAGCCGCCACACACAGCACCGCAGCATGCACCGCCGCGGGCATACCCACCTCCGTACCGGTCACAGCTCACCCCCGATCAGCGACCGCAGCCGCTCCCAGCCCCGCTCCGGCTCGAATCCGGCCACGCCCCACCGCAGCCCCGGCACCGTGACCACCAGCCCCGTCGCATCCCGCTCCAGCACATGGATCTCGGCGATCCGACGCCGCCCCGCCCGGTCCCGTACGAGATGAACCACCACCGACAACGCCGCCGCCAACTGACTGTGCAGCGCCGCCCGGTCCAGCCCCGCAGCCGTCCCCAACGCCTCCAGCCGGGCCGGAACATGCTCGGCCGCGTTTGCGTGAACCGTTCCGCAGCCGCCCTCATGTCCGGTGTTCAACGCGGCCAGCAGCTCCGTGACTTCGGCGCCCCTCACCTCCCCGACCACCAGCCGGTCGGGTCGCATACGCAGGGCCTGCCGCACCAGGTCCCGCAGCGTCACCCGCCCGGCTCCCTCCTGGTTCGCCGGACGCGACTCCAGACGGACGACGTGGGGATGATCCGGCCTCAACTCGGCCGAGTCCTCGGCGAGCACAATCCGTTCACGCTCTCCCACCGCGCCCAGGAGGCTCGCGAGAAGCGTCGTCTTCCCGGCCCCCGTTCCTCCACTGATGAGGTAGGAAACCCGCGCCTCCACCAGTGCCCGCAGCACCTGGTCACCACCCGGCGGTACGGTCCCGGCCGCAACCAGCTCGGCCAGCGAGAAGGCCCGGGGCCGCACCACACGCAGCGACAGACAGGTCGATCCGACCGACACCGGCGGCAGCACGGCATGCATGCGGGTCCCGTCCGGCAGCCGCGCGTCCACCCATGGCCTGGCATCGTCCAGCCGCCGCCCCGCCACAGCCGCGAGCCGCTGCGCGAGCCTGCGCACCGCGGCCGCGTCGGCGAAGACCACCGCGGTGAGTTCGAGTCCGCGGCCCCGGTCCACCCACACCCGGTCCGGCGCGGACACCAGGACATCGGTGACCGCCGGATCGGCCAGGAGCGGCTCCAGCACGCCGGTCCCGATCAGCTCGCCGCGCAACTCATCGGCCACGCCGAGAACTTCGGCATCTCCGAGCAGCCGCCCCTGCGCCCGCAGGGCGGCTGCGACACCGGCCGGGGTCGGCGCCGCTCCGCTCTGCGCCAGCCGCTGCCGGACGGCCTCGAGCAGCGCCTCGCTCATGAGGCACCCCCGATGGCCGCGCCCCCTGCACCCTCACCGGCGAACGCCTGATCCCAGAACGCCGAGCAGAACCGGGCGAGCGGGCCGCGGGCGCTGCCGCCTGGCGGCTCACCCATGTCCTGCTCGGCCGGCATCCCCGGCTCCACGGGGAGTTCACCGGCCAGCGGAAGCCCCATGGCCTGCGCCACCCACTGTTCGTCGAGGCCCGACGCGTACGGTCCGCGCGCCACCACACGAATGTCGTCGAGCACCATGCCGGCCATCGATGCCACACGTTTCGCCGCCGCGACCGCCCGCAGTTCCCCGGGCACCACCACGAGCCCGAGGTCCAGTTGGGCAAGGGCTTCGGCCACCGCCTCGTCGACCCGGCGCGGCAGATCGACAACCACCACGCCGCCGAGCCTGCGCGCGGCGGCCAGCACCGCCTGCATGGCCGGTGGCGGGATGACCACCCAGTCGTCCCGGCCCCAGCTGAGCACCCGCAAGCCGTGCAGTGCGGGCAGCGACTCCTCCAAGGCGCCGCCACCCACCCGCCCCTTCGAATGGGCGAAATCAGGCCACCTCATGCCCTCGGCCCGTTCACCACCGAGCAGCACATCGATGCCGCCGCCCAGCGGGTCGCCGTCGATCAGCATGGTCCGGTGCCCGGTCCTCGCCGCTGTCACAGCGAGCGCACATGCCAGTGTGGACGCGCCGGCGCCACCCCGGCCTCCGATCACCCCGACGGTCAGCGCCGGCCTGCCGACACCTTCCGCCGCGTTCGCGATCTGATCGACGAGCCAGGTCTCCGAATCGGGCAGCCGCAATACGTACTCGGCCCCGATCTCCACAGCCCGGCGCCAGACATCGGGTGCGTCCTGGTCCCGCCCGACGAGCATGACGCCCCGCCTGCGCGCCGCGCCTCGGCACCGCGGTGCCGCATCGTCCCCGACGAGCACCATGGGGGCCCGCTCCCAGCCCCCGCGCCGATCCGGCAGCGTGTGATGAACTTCGGGCTCCGCTCCGGCCGCCGCGCACAGCCTCAGCAGATCGTCGAGCAGATCCACATCCTCGGTCACGATCAACGGTCCGCCCCGCCGCAGCCCGACAGCCGGCAAACGATCCCGTGCGCTGGATTCAGCCACGCTCTCAGCTCCCTTCTTCGCGCACCTTCACCGCGGGTCGCGGTGATCTCGGAGCGTTCCGAGAACGGTGATTCCGGAAAACCCGCGGACTTCACGGGTGGAATCACGGTGCAGCGCTTCAGGAAATCGTGTGGATCTTGCTCAAAAACTGTGGACAACTCCACCGTTGTGAATATCCCCGTCACTCAAACCGGGGACTTCCGGAGAGCAGCTCTACCGTCACGCATCGTGACGATGCATGCTGCTGAGAGGCCATCGCGGATGCAGGCCATCACGGCCCAGAAGGAGAAGAAATGCTTGATGCCGAGCGGCAGAAATGCGTCCGGACATGCGACGACCCCCGCCGGGGGGGAGAGCGGGGGTCGTCCCCACGGCCGACTCGGGGGGGGAGGAGCCGGACCGGGTTAGCACGGTCGCGAACGATCCGTGACTTCCATGGTGTACCCGAGAGCCTTCTCAGGCAAACCCACGCGCCGGAGTTTACGCCGAATGGTGGGCCCCTATGCTCTGCCTTGTGGAAAACTGCTTCTTGCCGCGCACAGCAGCCTTCTTTGACCTGGACAAGACGGTCATTGCGAAGTCTTCGACACTCACCTTCAGTAAGTCCTTCTACCAGGGCGGGCTGATCAACCGCCGCGCCGTACTGCGCACCGCGTACGCACAGTTCGTGTTCCTTGCCGGGGGCGCAGATCACGACCAGATGGAGCGGATGCGTGAGTACCTCTCAGCGCTCTGCAAAGGCTGGAACGTCCAGCAGGTAAAGGAAATTGTCGCTGAGACCCTGCACGATCTGATCGACCCGATCATCTACGACGAAGCGGCGACGCTCATCGAGGAACATCACACCGCCGGACGCGATGTGGTCATCGTCTCGACCTCCGGCGCCGAAGTCGTCGAACCGATCGGCGAGCTGCTCGGCGCCGACCGCGTCGTCGCCACACGCATGATCGTCGGCGACAACGGCTGCTTCACCGGCGAGGTGGAGTACTACGCGTACGGGCCGACAAAGGCGGAGGCCATCAAGGCCCTTGCCGTATCCGAGGGCTATGACCTCGCACGCTGCTACGCGTACAGCGATTCGGCGACCGATGTGCCGATGCTGGAGTCCGTCGGCCATCCGCATGCCGTCAACCCGGACCGCGCCCTGCGCCGCGAGGCGACCCTCCGGGAGTGGCCGATTCTCGTCTTCGACCGTCCGGTCCGGCTCAAGCAGCGACTGCCCGCTTTCTCGTTGCCACCGCGCCCCGCCCTCATGGCCGCGGCAGCGGTGGGAGCGGCAGCCCTCACGGCCGGCATCGTCTGGTACACCGCCCGCCGGCGCGCAGCTGCGGCCTCCGTGTGACACGCCCCACTATCGACTAGCGACCCGCTCGGCGACCGCCGGGGCCCAGGACGAATCACCCAGACAGGTCGGACCGGCGACCGGCCGCCCCGGGTCTCAGCCGCCGCCGACCGCCCTCACCTCGCTCCCGCGTTCCGCAAACCCAATTGAACCGACTCGTCCGTAATTGAACCTAAAAGTAAAGAAGTGCCGCCAGCACTACCGCTCACCCGGCCCCTGGAGTACAAAGGACTCAACGGCCCGCGAGACCAAGGACATCCGTGAGGATGACCCGTAACGCAGAGAAGGCCCCACGGACCGCGCATGAAAGCCGGGCACCCACGCGACGTCGACCCGTCGATTACGGGCCAGCCGCACCAGGAACGGGCGAAGTACCCGACCTGATGGGCACATATCGAGGACGCTTGGTAACTGGGTGGACATGCCAGCGGCGGTACCGAGGACGGTACCGCCGCAACCCTTTTCACCCTCAGCACGGCAGCTTTCACCATGGGCCCGGCGTCGGCGGCCTCGACCGACGGAAGCCACTCGCGCGCTCAGCCCGCACATTCTGCGCGTACCGCCCGCTCACACATTCCACGCGTACCGCGTGAACCACCCATTCGGTTGTTACGCGGCGCCGCGCTGGAGCGCCTCGCACACCGCGGTCGATTCCCTGACGCCGAGTTCCGCCGCTCCCCCGCAGTGGGTGATCCAGGCCGCCATGCCTTCCGGCGTGCCCGACAGATAGCCTTCAAAGGCCGATACGTATGCCGCCCGCCCCTGCTCGGCGTGGCCGACCTCCGCCGGGCAGATCGACTTGGGGTCCAGCCCGCTCCCGATCAGCACGATCCGCTCGGCAGTCCGCGCGACCAGTCCGTTGTACGAACCGAACGGGCGCAGGGCCAGCAATTCGCCGTGCACGACCGCGGCCGTCACCAGGGCGGGCGCCTCACTCCCCGAAAGAATGAGCCCGCTGAGCCCCTCAAGTCGCCCCGCCACCTCGTCGGCGTCCGGAAGCGGCGCTTCAATCAGCGGCTCGTCCACCGGTTCACCCACCAGCCGGGGCCGCCCGACGGCACCCTCGGGCGCCGCGCCACCGGCGGCCACCAGATGGAGCCTCGCCAGGACACGCAGCGGCGACTGCCGCCAGATGGAGAGCAGTTGGCCGGCCTCGGCGGTCAGCCGCAGGGCGGCTCCGACCACCCGCGCTTCGCTGTCCCCCGTGAAATCGGCGCGACGGCGCACCTCCTCCAGATTCCAATCGGCACCGGAGAGCGCAGCCGATCCGCGGGCGCCCCGCAGGGCAGCCTCCGCGGTGACCTCGTTACTGCGACGACGCATGACACGGTGCCCGTAGACGCGGTCGACGGCCTTGCGCACGGAGTCCACCGCGTCCGTCACGCCCGGCAGGGTGCCCAGGGTGGCGAGCGGGTCCGAGGAAGTCGTACTCATAAGTAGCGAGGCTACGCGCCCCTTGCGCAGCCGCTGCCCCGGAGTGGCCTTCTTCACGAAGGTAGACAACGGAAAGCAATCATGCCGCTACCCTAGGTGAACATGAAGATCGCTTTCGTAGGGAAGGGCGGCAGCGGAAAGACCACGCTGTCCTCGCTCTTCATCCGCCATCTTGCCGCCAATGAGGCCCACGTCGTCGCGGTGGACGCCGACATCAACCAGCATCTCGGGGCCGCACTCGGCCTCGACGAGGAGGAGGCTGCGGCGCTGCCCGCCATGGGAGCGCAGCTGCCTCTGATCAAGGAGTATCTGCGCGGCAGTAATCCTCGCATCGCCTCGGTCGAGACAATGATCAAGACGACGCCGCCCGGCGAGGGCTCGCGACTGCTCCGCGTCCGCGAGGACAACCCGATCTATGACGCATGCGCCCGCACGGTCGGGCTGGACGACGGAGACATCCGGCTGATGGCGACCGGGCCGTTCACCGAGTCGGACCTGGGGGTGGCCTGCTACCACTCAAAGGTCGGCGCGGTCGAGCTCTGCCTCAACCATCTGGTCGACGGCCCCGAGGAGTACGTCGTGGTCGACATGACCGCCGGCTCCGACTCGTTCGCCTCGGGAATGTTCACCCGCTTCGACATGACGTTCCTGGTCGCGGAGCCGACCCGAAAGGGAGTCTCGGTCTACCGTCAGTACAAGGAGTACGCGCGGGACTTCGGGGTCGCGCTGAAGGTCGTCGGCAACAAGGTGCAGGGACAGGACGACCTGGAGTTCCTGCGCGCAGAGGTCGGCGACGACCTGCTGGTCACCGTCGGCCACTCCGACTGGGTACGGGCCATGGAGAAGGGCCGCCCCGCCCGCTTCGAGTTGCTTGAAGCGGACAATCGGATGGCCCTGCAGGCCCTGCAGAACGCCGCGGAGGACTCGTACGGACAGCGCGACTGGGAGCGCTACACGCGGCAGATGGTGCACTTCCATCTGAAGAACGCGGAGAGCTGGGGCAACGAGAAGACCGGGGCCGACCTGGCCGCCCAGGTGGACCCCGCCTTCACGCTCGACGAGCACTGCCCCCAGGCCGGGGCGGCCCAGCCGGTCTGAGCGTGCGGTGCCCGGACCCGTACCCGGTCCGGGCACCATGCCGTGGCTGACCAGTGCCGGTCGCCCCCGTCGGGACCGCACCCGGCCTGGGCGCAGCGCTCGGACGCGGACTCCGTTCCGGCCGGCCCGGAAACGGATCCGGCCGGGGCTGTCGTACCGGCCGCCGGGATCCGTGGCGCGGCAGCCGGGCCGGGCCGCGTCGTCACTTGTCGTCGGCGGCCCTGCCGGCCGAACCAGCAGGCACCTTCGCAGCAGCCTTGTCCGGCTCCTCGTGCTTGCCCTTGTTCTGACCCTTGCCTGGGCTCGCTGCCGCACCGAGGAAGTCCGTCCACTTCTGCTTGGGCGCCTCGCCGACCTTCAGCGTGCCGAGCTTCGCGAGCGCCGCCGGGTCCTGTGCGTCCAGCCAGTCGGCCAGCTGCTTGAAGGACACACAGCGCACGCCTTCCTTGGTGCAGACGGTCTTGATGGTCTCCTCGATGGCACGCATGTACGTGCCGCCGTTCCAGGACTCGAAGTGGTTGCCGATGATCAGCGGGGCACGGTTTCCGTCGTAGGAGCGGTCGAAGGCCTGGAGCAGGCCGTCCCGCATCTGATTGCCCCAGTACTCGTGCTGATCCGGATCGCCCTGCGTCGTACCGGACTGGTTGAACATGAAGTTGTAGTCCATCGAGAGCGTCTCGAATTCGCGGCCCGGCACCGGGACGAGCTGCATCGAGAGGTCCCACATGCCGCTCTTCTTCTTCGGCCAGACCTGGTCGTTGACACCGCTGGAGTCGTAGCGGAAGCCCATCGAGCGCGCTGCCGCCACCATGTTCTTCTGCCCTTCCAGGCAGGGGGTGCGGCCTCCGATGAGTTCCTTGTCGTAATCGAAGGGGAGCGGCTTCACACCCTTGAGCTCAGGGTCGTTCGACTTCCAGCCCTTCACGAAGGACTTCGCCTGGCTGATCTCGCTCTTCCACTCATCGACGGACCAGGTGCCGACGCCACCGTCCTTGCCGCAGAAGTGGCCGTTGAAGTGGGTGCCGATCTCGTTGCCGTCCAGCCAGGCGCCGCGCACCTGGGTGAGGGTGTCCCGGATTCCCTTGGTGTCGTTGAAGCCGATGTCGGAGCTGCCCGCGTTGTGCTTGGGCGGGTCGTAGAGCTTCCGCTTCGCCTCCGGGAGGAGGTACACGCCACTGAGGAAGTACGACATTTGCGCGTTGTACTTCTTGCCCACCTCACGGAAGTGAGAGAAGAGCTGCTGGCTGTCCTCACCTGCGCCGTCCCAGGAGAACACCACGAACTGCGGCGGTTTCTGACCGGGGGCCAGCCGCTCCACAGCGGGCTGCTTCGGCTGGGCGCCCGTGAAGGCCGTCGAACCGTCACCGATGAGCCGGAACGCACTCTTGGGAGCCTCCCCCGCGGCCTTCTTCTTGGCCCCGGCAGCGCCGTTCGCGACATCGGGGCCGGAAGCCCCGGCACCAGAGTTGCCCCCGGAACAGCCGGCCACTCCCGCGACCAGCGCAACAGCCATGACGCCCAAGGCGATCCTCTTCGCGGCGGCCATCATCCGCCCACCCTCTTCCTTGCAGGTTCGATTGCGCCGAAGTGCCGACACGGCGCGGTCAAACTCGCATGCACTGCACATAGATCGGCGCGACAGGCCGGATGAAAAGCTGCCTATTCACCGGAATGGGTGATTAGATAGGCTGTTTGCTCTCAATTATGGACACGGATCTTTACTCTCCATTACGATCTATTTACCGAGAGTTGAGATATCCCGCCGCTGCACGCCGTGACCCACGGCCGCGTCCCACATTCCGCGACCGCGCTGCCCCGGAGGAGACGGGAACCATGTCTGCCTGCGTCCCCACTCGTCATGACCACTCATCCCGCAGTTCGCGACCTTCCCGTTCATCGGGGGTCAAGCGACCTCACAGCCCGCCACCGCCACATCGTGGCGGACGATTCCGCATCGCGGGCGCCGACCTGTCCGCATCGATCACTGTCTTCCTTCTCGCTATCCCCATGTCGCTCGGCCTCGCCGTCGCCATGGATGCACCGCTGGAAGCCGGCCTCATCTCCGCCGCCGTCGGCGGCATCGTCGCCGGCCTGCTCGGCGGTACCCCGCTCCAGGTATCCGGCCCGTCCGCGGGGCTGACCGTCGTGACCGCCGAGACGATCCAGATCTACGGCTGGCGCACCACCTGCGCGATCACCATCGGCGCAGGTCTGCTGCAGATCCTGCTGGGCATGGTGCGAGCCGCTCGCAGCGCACTCGCCGTCAGCCCCGCCATCGTGCATGGCACGCTCGCCGGTATCGGCGTTGCCATCGCGCTCGCTCAGCTGCATATCGTGCTAGGTGGTTCACCCGAGAGCTCTGCTGTCGCCAACGTCCTCACATTGCCGGACCAGTTGGAGAGGGTTGGACCGGCGGCGCCCCTGATCGGCGGTCTCACCATAGTGATTCTGGTGCTGTGGCCCCGGATTCCAGGACGGACCGGCCGGGCCATGCGTCGGGTTCCGGCGGCCCTGGTCTCCGTGGCCGTCGCCACCGCTGCGGCAGCTTTCGCAGCGCCGTCGATCGCACGGGTCGACCTGCCGTCCTGGCGCTCGCACGCCCTGCCCGAAATGCCGCACGGCCCCGTATTCGGCCTCGCCACAGCCGTGTTCACCATGATGCTGGTGGCAAGTCTGGAGTCCCTGCTCGCCGCCGTCGCCGTCGACAAGCTGGCCGCCGACCGGGCAGCCGACAGGGTCGGCGAGCGACCGTCCGGTCCGGCCGTCGAGGCTGACGGCGATCAACCGTCCGAGCGCGCAACCAATCTCTGCGAACCCGAACCCGGTCACGGCCGCGCACCCGACCCCGGCTCCGGCCCGCCTCCGGTCAAACGCTCCGACCTCGACCGGGAGTTGCGCGCACAGGGCGTCGCCAACGCCGTCTCAGGCCTGCTCGGCGGGCTGGCGGTCTCCGGTGGCGCGGTACGCAGTTCGGCTAATGTGCGGGCCGGGGCGACCAGCCGCGCCTCCACCGTGCTGCACGGCGTCTGGGTACTGCTCGCCACAGGCCTGCTGGTCACCGCACTGGAGTGGATCCCGCTGGCCGCCCTCGGCGCGCTCGTGATGGTGGTCGGCATCCAGATGGTGAACTTCGCGCACATCCGGAACGTGCACAGGCACCGGGAATTCCTGGTGTACGGCGCGACGATCTCCGGGGTGCTGCTCTTCGGCGTCCTGAAGGGCGTGGCCATCGGGATCGCGGTGGCGGTGGCCGTCGCCCTGCATCGGCTCGCACGCACCGGAATCACCGTGACGAAGCAGAGCGGGCAACATCTGGTCGTGGTGCGCGGGCAGTTGACGTTCCTGGCAGTGCCGAGACTTAACCGGATACTGGGCCAGCTGCCGCTGGACGCGGATGTGGTCGTCGAGCTGGACGGCTTCTTCATCGATCACGCGGCGTACGAGATGATCCAGGACTGGAGCAACGCCCACGCCGCCCACGGTGGCACGGTCGTCTTCACCGGCAGGTCCGGCGGCCGCATCGGCGAGCCCAGCTCGGCAGCACACTCCTGCTGCCGCCCCTGGACACCCTGGCGCAACCACCATTGCCACGACCGGCCCGAGCACGCGCCCGTCACCGGTGCCGGCCCGCAACATCCCGGCACCGACCCCACCACTGAGGCCGTCAATCCCGGCGGAACGAGTGGGACAAGAAGGACCAACGGGACCACTGCGCCCACTGCGACCGCGGGGGCGCCCGGAACAGCCGCACCCACCGACGCCATTGACCGCATCACCGTCTCCGGCGCGGGCACAGGCACCGCCGCAGCATCCGCCCCCGTACCCACAGGCACCCAGCAGGCCCTCAGACGCTCGACCGGCCACACACGGGATACCGACTACACACCGGATCACGCCGCAGCCCCGCCACGCCGGAGCGGTGGACATCGGCTGGTCAGCGGTCTCAGCTCCTTCCAGCGCAATACCGCACCCCTGGTGCGTGAGGAGCTGGCGCGGCTGGCCAGGGATGGCCAGCGCCCCTCACAGCTGTTCATCACCTGCGCGGACTCCCGCCTGGTGACGAGCATGATCACGGCAAGCGGTCCGGGCGACCTCTTCACCGTGAGGAACATCGGAAACCTGGTGCCACCGCCGGACTCCGAGGCGGGTGACGACTCGGTGGGTGCGGCGATCGAGTACGCGGTGGATGTGCTGGGGGTGGAGTCCATCACCGTCTGCGGGCACTCCGGCTGCGGCGCGATGAACGCACTGCTCGGCGCCGGCCCGGACACTCCGCAGACCCCTCTGTGGCGCTGGCTGCGATACGGGATGCCCAGCCTGAAGCGGATGGCCTCCAGACACCACGCGTGGGCCCGGATCTCCGGCCGGCTGCCCGCCGATGAGGTGGAGCAGCTCTGTCTCACCAATGTCGTCCAGCAGTTGGACCATCTGCGGGCCCATGGATCGGTGGCCCGACGCCTCGCGGAAGGCACGCTCCAGCTGCACGGCATGTACTTCCATGTGGCCGAGGCTCAGTCGTATCTGCTGACCGAGGGCATCGGTGCGGGCCACGGCATCGATGAGGTCTTCGACCGGATCGGCCCGTCCGTTCCCTATGCTCCGTACGATCCGACAGGTCCGCATGACCCGGCCGAGCTGGCGCGTACCGGCGCCTGAACCGGGTAGGCCTCGGGTCCGTGAGACCTTGTGGTCCCGCCTCCGCGGCGCCGTGCACCCCGTGCCACCGCACGGCACTCGTTGTTCTTCTCCACCCCGCCGCGGGGGACGGGACCGTGCCCCCATACACGAAACACAGGTCTAAACCAATTCCAGGCAGACACTTGTCACCCGGCCTTTGGCCTGATGAGCTATGCCCCGGGACACAACGGACACCCTGGGAATGGGAGATGTCGTGAGCAACGAAAGCCTGGCCAACCTGCTCAAAGAGGAGCGGCGGTTTGCACCGCCTGCCGATCTGGCCGCGAACGCCAACGTCACTGCCGAGGCGTACGAACAGGCCGATGCGGACAGGCTGGGCTTCTGGGCCGAGCAGGCCCGCCGCCTGACTTGGGCCTCGGAGCCGACCGAGACACTCGACTGGAGCAACCCGCCCTTCGCGAAGTGGTTCGCGGACGGCACGCTCAACGTCGCGTACAACTGCGTGGACCGCCACGTCGAAGCCGGCAACGGCGACCGCGTCGCCATCCACTTCGAGGGCGAGCCCGGCGACAGCCGTGCCATCACCTACGCGGAACTGAAGGACGAGGTCTCCCGCGCCGCCAACGCGCTGACCGAGCTCGGTGTCGGCAAGGGCGACCGGGTCGCCGTCTATCTGCCGATGATCCCCGAGGCCGCCATCGCGATGCTGGCCTGCGCCCGGATCGGCGCCGCCCACTCGGTGGTCTTCGGCGGCTTCTCCGCCGACGCCATCGCCACCCGCATCCAGGACGCGGACGCAAAGGTGGTCATCACCTCCGACGGCGGATACCGCCGCGGCAAGCCCTCCGCGCTCAAGCCCGCGGTCGACGACGCCGTCTCCCGTATCGAAAGCGT
>NZ_JBHVWF010000107.1:0-29432 GCF_042882365.1 Streptomyces sp. NPDC058221
TCAAGCGCCGGACGGGCTGGATTTCCCCGGGGCGCCCGCGCCCCTACGCGCCGTCCCGGCCGATCGCCGCGAACACCGCACCCGTCAGGGTCGCCAGATCCTCCGGGGACAGCTCGACCTCCAGGCCGCGGCGGCCCGCCGAGACGCAGATCGTTTCGTGTTCCCGCGCCGACGCGTCCAGCACCGTGGGCAGCCGCTTGCGCTGGCCCAGCGGGGAGATGCCGCCCCGTACGTAGCCCGTGGTCCGTTCCGCCGCCGCCGGGTCCGCCATGGTGGCCCGCTTGCCGTCGGCCGCCGACGCCAGGGCCTTCAGGTCCAGGGAACCGGCCACGGGGACGACCGCGACGGTCAGGCGGCCGTCGACGTCGGCCACCAGGGTCTTGAACACCCGGTCGGGGGAGACGCCCAGCGCCTCGGCCGCCTCCTCGCCGTAGGAGGCCGACGCCGGGTCGTGCTCGTAGGCGTGCACCGTGAAGGCCGTGCCGGCCGCGGTCAGCGCGACCGTTGCCGGGGTGGAGCCGGATTGGGGCTGCTTCTTCGCCTTCTTCGCCACGGGGGAGTGGCCCTCCGGTCGCTCAGTTGGGGTGGGTCGGGGCGCGGGTGAGCTCCACCGCGGGCAGCGACGGCAGATGGCGGATGACGGCCGTCTCGGAACGCAGCAGGGTCAGCTCCTCGCGGAGCCGGGTCGCGGTGTCCGGCGCCTGGAGCAGCCGCTGCTTGGCGGGGATGTCCAGTACGGCCGCCGCGGCGACCAGGTAGGAGATGACGGACGGTTCGTCGGGCAGGTCCGCCCCCGTGGTCAGGGAGCGTTCACTCGCGCCCGCCAGCCGCTTCTGGTAGCTGCGGAACGCCCGCATGACGCCCTCGGCGAGCGCGCCCGCGTCCTCGCCCGGGTCCTCCTCCAGCTCTTCGAGCTCCGCCGTCAGGTACGGGCCGCTCGCGTCCACGGAGAGCAGCCTGACCCGGGTGGTGCCCGTCGCGAGGACCTCGAAGCTGCCGTCCGACCGCTCCCGGATCTTCGCCGCGTCGGCGATACAGCCCACCCGGTGGAACGTCTGGACGGGATCGGGGCCGAAGCCGTCCGCCGGGCCGCGCTCGACGGGGGCGCTCATCGAGTCCGGCATTCCGGCGGCCGTCGGGGCCGTCTCGCGGCCGTCCCGGATGGCGACCACGGCGAAGCGGCGCGGTTCGTCCTCGTCCGTCTTCAGCAGCTCGCGCATCATGGCGCGATAACGCTCCTCGAAGACGTTCAGGGGCAGCACGAGGCCCGGGAACAGCACCGCGTTCAGCGGGAACAGGGGCAGGCGAGCGGTGGTCACAACGGTCAAGCGTAATGGCCCGGGGTACGTCCCCGGTCGGCCCGGTGCCGCAAGGGCGTCACAGACGCCACCTGGAGCCGTGCGCCGTCCCGTGCGTCGAGGAAGCGGCCGAGCGGATCGTCGGACACCGAGGACCACGGGAACGAGGCCGCATGGGGTCCGATCTGCCGGAACTGTTCCAGGGCCTCGTCCCAGCGGCCCCGCACCACCAGCACGTAGGCGAGCAGATTGCGGACCTCGGCCGGCCACGGGTCGCCCGGCGCGAACCCGGCGGAGAGCGAGATCGCCAGATCCACCGCCCGGTCGATCCGCTCCTGCTGCACCGAGGTGGTCCGGGTGTCCGGCCCGTCGGTCAGCACGGCGAACGCGGCCCGCAGCGGCAGCGCCTGCACCAGGGAGCTGGGCAGCGAGTCGTCGGCGGCCCGCTCGGCGAAGTCGAAGCACTCGCGGTGCGAGCCGTACCAGGCGGCGGAGAGGTACTGGAGGGCCGCGACATGGCAGCCGTAGTGGTGCGTGGAGCGCTGTATGGCCTGCTCCCACAGCGTCTCGAACGTGGTGTGCGTGGCACGGGTGCCGCGGGCGTGGTCGAGCGCGAGGCGCCAGGGCACCGGATCGTGCGAATCGCACTCCGCCGCAGCCGTGATCATCGGTCCCACCTCGCGCAGCTGCTCCGCACGAGCGGGCGACTCCCAGGCGCGCAACAGGGCGAGCTGGGCCTTGACGAGCAGCGCGTCCGGGTCGTGCGGGGCAGCGGCCAGCCAGTCGCCCAGCCAGCCGTCCCGGTTGCGGGCGAACGCGACGAGCCGCTGCAGATAGCGGTCCCGGCTCTCCCACTCGGCCGCGTCCCGGGTGGTGGCCAGAAGCTTCGCGGCCGGCTCGTACTCCCCGAGCGCGGCGGCGACCAGCGCGGGCGAGAGGCGCTCGTCGGGAGCGTCGAGCATCACCGCATGGTCAGCGGGCAGCCCGGTGGAGAGCTCCGGGGTGTGCCGGATCATGCGCGCGGTACGGAGCAGAGCGCGGAGGAAAGGCATGGTGCAGACCATTGAAAAGCGCTGGTCGGGGCGGCGCCAGAGGGGTGCTGTGAAACTTTGGTGCCGAGTGGAGGGGTTGCCTTGCGTACGGCCAAGAAAGAGTAAAGGAAATCGCGGAATCTGGCCTGTTCCTATCGTTCCGGGGGCGCTCGGCGAGTGGTCTGCCCGGAGGGGCGTGGCGCGCTCGCGTGCGCCTTCCGCCTTTGCCGGAAAGGGCGGTTGCCGGGTGGGCCGCGGCCTGCGGGCCGGTCAGCGGTCAGCTGCGGCGCAGCATCCGTGAGGCACCGGCCGCGACCGTGGTGGCCAATATCCAACCCAGCAGCACCAGCGCGGCCGCCACCCACTGCCAGCCGCCCTCCATCAGCCAGTAGCCGTCCTGACCGAGGTTGATCACCGGCACCAGCAGATCCAGCGCGTACAGGGCAGGGTTCCACTCCGGATGCTCGCTCCCCTTGATCGACGCCGGCTGGTAGTGCGAGAAGGCCACCGCTCCCGCCGCCCACAGCACCGCCATCCACACCGCGGCGCGCCCCGGCCGGTAGCCGTACGCCACCGTCCAGTCCTGGAGGTAGCCCCAGAGCTTCGCGGCGGGCGGCAGCGTCTCGCGGCGCCGCCGCTGCTTGGCGAGCAGCACCTCGCGGGCGTCCGCGTCCTCGCCGCTGCTTCGGAGCACGGCCGCCAGCCGTTCGTACGGCTCCGGCACGTACTCGGGGGTCGCGGCCGCCACCCACTCCAGGCGCCGGGAGAGCGGGAAGTGCCCGTACGGGACGAGGTTCTCGTACACGAACCCGCCCATCGCGAGACCGCCCGGGCCCGGCCAGCTGGACGACACGTCGATCAGCGTGACGATCTTCGCCCCGTTCAGCACCACCCGGCCCTGGGCCGGACGCTCCGGGTTGAACCTCAGCTCCGGAGCGACTATCCGGCGCAGCGAGAGCTCCTCGTGGCCGACGAGGACGAAGACCGCCTTGTGCAGGTCGACCGCGTCCCCGAACCGCCCGTCGTCCAGCCGCACCCCGCCCCGGCACCGGAAGACCTGCGCGCGGGTGCCGTGGCCCGGCGTCGGTGACGTGACGATGCCGTACGGGGGAGTGTTGCCCTGGTTCCCGGTGTCGACGCTGACCCAGGCCTCGCTCATGTACAGCGTCCGCTCCACGCTCAGCTGCGGGGCGTTCAGCGCGCGGCGCCCCTGGGTGGCGCGCAGCCGGCTGCCGCGCAGGCTCAGCGAACCGCCGACCTTCGCACCGCGCAGGCTCAGCTCGCCGAGTGTCTCGATCATCTCGGCCTGCAGATCCTGGGCGACCGTGAGCCCGTCGCCGATGAACGCCCGGCCCTGCCGGTCGGGGCCGATCTCGATCTGGTTGATCAGCAGATCCGTGCCGATCTGCGCGTCCGTGAGCCGGATGCCGCGCTCGACCCGGCAGCGCGGCAGATGGAGATCGCCCTCGGTGTGCAGCCTGGCCGCGTCCAGCCGGGGGATCGCACACCCGACCATCCGCAGCGTCGTGAAATGGCACTCGGGCAGCACCACTTCCTGTTCGAAGCGGCAGCCGGTCAGCTCCACGTACGGATCGACCCGGCCGCCCGCGAGATCCAGCTTCCCGGTGATCCGCAGCCCCCGGAGTTTCAGCGCGGCCACCCGGCCGGGCCTGGCCCGCGGACCGCTCAGCAGCAGCCGGGCCACGACCCGGGCGTCCACGCTGCGTTCGATGCCCCAGGCCAGCGGGGCGAACGGATCGTTCCGCGCCGCGTCACGGGCGCGCAGATCGTAGGTGGTGCCGTTCCTGAAGGACTGCCACATGCCCAGCTCGGCCGCGCTGAGGCCGTCCGGAAAATCCCCGTCGTGCGGTTCGGTCACTGACGCCCCCTTCCACTCGGAGCCGTAACGGCCTCACCCGCGATCGGCAGCGGCGTCGGCGGGTGAAGTCGTAGTCCCGTTATTCCCTCTGAGTGACCGTATGAACGCTAATAGTCAGCCGTGACAGCGTGGGCATGTATCAGCCAGTGATACGGGCGTCCGGGTGCCCGAGACGGTCTGAGAGAATTGCGGTGTGATCTCTCGAATCGATCTGCGCGGCGATGCCCTCCCCGAGGGCGGCGCCCTGCGCGACCTGCTGCCCCGTGCCGAGTTCGACGTGGAAGCCGCCCTGGCGACAGTGCGGCCCATCTGCGAGGACGTACGCCATCGTGGCTCCGCGGCAGTGATCGACTGGGGGGAGAAGCTCGACGGTGTACGCATCGGCTCGATCCGGGTCCCGGCCGACGCGATCACCGGCGCACTGGAAACGCTCGACCCCGCCGTGCGCGCCGCCCTGGAGGAGTCGATCCGCCGCGCCCGCCTCGTCCACCGCGAGCAGCGCCGCACCACACACACCACCCAGGTCGTTCCGGGCGGCACCGTCACCGAGAAGTGGGTGCCGGTCGAGCGCGTCGGGCTGTACGTGCCGGGCGGGCGCTCCGTCTACCCGTCGTCCGTCGTGATGAACGTCGTCCCGGCCCAGGAGGCGGGCGTCGAGGGCGTCGCCGTCGCGTCCCCGCCGCAGAAGGAGTTCGGCGGCCTGCCGCACCCGACGATCCTGGCCGCCTGTGCCCTGCTCGGCGTGGACGAGGTGTACGCCGCCGGCGGCTCCCAGGCCGTCGCCATGTTCGCGTACGGCACCGAGGACTGCCTGCCGGTGAACCTCGTCACCGGCCCGGGCAACATCTACGTCGCCGCCGCCAAGCGCCTCCTCAAGGGCCGCATCGGCATCGACGCCGAGGCCGGCCCCACCGAGATCGCGATCCTCGCCGACTCCACCGCCGACCCGGTGCACGTGGCCGCCGACCTGATCAGCCAGGCCGAGCACGACCCGATGGCCGCCGCCGTGCTCGTGACGGACTCCGAGGAGCTCGCCGCCGCCACCGAGGCCGAGCTGAAGCCGCAGGTCGCCGCGACCAAGCACGTCACCGACCGGATCGAGCCCGCCCTGGCGGGCCGCCAGTCGGCGATCGTCCTGGTCAACGACCTGGAGGACGGACTCAAGGTCGTCGACGCCTACGCCGCCGAGCACCTGGAGATCCAGACCGCCGACGCCGCGGCCGTCGCCGGCCGGGTCCGCAACGCCGGAGCGGTCTTCGTCGGCCCCTGGTCCCCGGTCTCGCTCGGCGACTACTGCGCCGGCTCCAACCACGTGCTGCCCACCGGCGGCTGCGCCTGCCACTCGTCGGGCCTGTCCGTGCAGTCCTTCCTGCGCGGCATCCACATCGTCGACTACACCCGCGACGCGCTCGCCGAGGTCACCCACCACGTCGTGACCCTCGCCGAGGCGGAGGACCTCCCCGCCCACGGCGCCGCACTGAAGGCCAGGTTCGGCTGGAAGGTTCCGCAGCAGTGAACGACAGCACCACGCGCAACGCCTGGGACGACCTGCCGATCCGGGACGAACTGCGCGGCCAGTCCCCGTACGGGGCGCCCCAGCTCGACGTACCGGTCCGGCTGAACACCAACGAGAACCCGTACCCGCTCCCCGAGGCGCTGGTCGACCGGATCGCCGAACGGGTCCGCGAGGCCGCCCGCGACCTCAACCGCTACCCCGACCGGGACGCCGTCGAGCTCCGTACCGAGCTGGCCCGCTACCTCACCCGCACCGCCGGACACGAGGTCGCGGCCGCCAACGTCTGGGCGGCCAACGGCTCCAACGAGGTGCTCCAGCAGCTGCTGCAGACCTTCGGCGGCCCCGGACGCACCGCGATCGGCTTCGAGCCCTCGTACTCGATGCACGCCCTCATCGCCCGCGGCACCGGCACCGGCTGGATCTCCGGGCCGCGCAACGAGGACTTCACCATCGACGTCGACGCGGCCCGCGCGGTCATCGCCGAGCGCCGCCCCGACGTCGTCTTCATCACCTCGCCCAACAACCCCACCGGCACCGCCGTCGACGCGGACACCGTCCTCGCGCTGTACGACGCCGCGCAGGCAGCCAGGCCGTCGATGGTCGTCGTCGACGAGGCGTACGGCGAGTTCAGCCACCACGCCTCGCTGCTCCCGCTCATCGAGGGCCGCCGCCACCTGGTGCTCTCGCGCACCATGTCGAAGGCGTTCGGCGCCGCCGGACTGCGGCTCGGCTACCTCGCCGCGGACCCGGCCGTCGTGGACGCCGTCCAGCTGGTGCGGCTGCCGTACCACCTGTCCTCCGTCACCCAGGCCACCGCGCTCGCCGCCCTGGAGCACACCGATACGCTCCTCGGGTACGTCGCGCAGCTCAAGAGCGAACGCGACCGGATCGTCACCGAGCTGCGCACGCTCGGCTTCGACGTCACCGAATCGGACGCCAACTTCGTCCAGTTCGGCCGCTTCGCCGACAGCCACACCGCCTGGCAGCACATCCTCGACCGGGGCGTCCTGGTCCGGGACAACGGCGTACCGGGATGGCTGCGGGTCTCCGCAGGGACCCCGGCAGAGAACGACGCGTTCCTCGATGCGGTACGCGAACTGAAGAAGGAGCACGACGCATGACTCGCGAGGCCCGCGTAGGAAGAGTGGAGCGGACCACCAAGGAAACCTCCGTGCTCGTCGAGATCAACCTCGACGGCAGCGGCAAGGTCGATGTCGCGACCGGGGTCGGCTTCTACGACCACATGCTCGACCAGCTCGGCCGGCACGGACTCTTCGACCTCACGGTCAAGACCGACGGCGACCTGCACATCGACTCGCACCACACCATCGAGGACACCGCCCTCGCGCTCGGTGCCGCCTTCAAGCAGGCCCTCGGCGACAAGGTCGGCATCTACCGCTTCGGCAACTGCACCGTCCCGCTGGACGAGTCGCTCGCCCAGGTCACCGTCGACCTCTCCGGCCGCCCCTACCTGGTGCACACCGAGCCCGAGAACATGGCGCCGATGATCGGCGAGTACGACACGACGATGACCCGGCACATTCTGGAGTCCTTCGTCGCCCAGGCGCAGATCGCCCTGCACGTGCACGTCCCGTACGGGCGCAACGCCCACCACATCGTGGAGTGCCAGTTCAAGGCGCTCGCCCGGGCCCTGCGCTACGCGAGCGAGCACGACCCGCGCGCGGCCGGCATCCTCCCGTCCACGAAGGGCGCGCTGTGACCGGCCTCAACACCATCCTGATCCTGGTCGGCCTCTTCCTGGCCGGCGGGGTCTACTCCTTCTCGAAGCAGGGCATGCCCAAGGGCGTCATCGTGCTGCTGAGCATCGGATCCCTGATGTGCCTGGTCGCAGGCATCATGCGGATCCAGGGACTCTGGGACTAGGGGCGGCATGGACACCAAGAAGAAGGTCGTCGTCTTCGACTACGGCTTCGGCAACATCCGGTCCGCCGAGCGTGCCCTCGCCCGGGTCGGTGCCGATGTGGAGATCACCCGCGACTTCGACACGGCGATGAACGCGGACGGGCTGCTGGTGCCCGGCGTCGGCGCGTTCTCCGCCTGCATGGAAGGCCTGAAGAAGGCCCGCGGTGAATGGATCATCGGACGCAGGCTCTCCGGCGGGCGCCCTGTCATGGGCATCTGCGTCGGCATGCAGATCCTCTTCGAGCGCGGCATCGAGCACGGCGTGGAGACCGAAGGACTCGACGAGTGGCCGGGCACCGTCGGCCCGCTCAAGGCCGACGTCGTCCCGCACATGGGGTGGAACACCGTCGAGGCCCCCGAGGGCTCCCGGCTGTTCGCCGGACTCGACCCCGAGGCCCGGTACTACTTCGTGCACTCGTACGCGGCGCACGACTGGTCCCTCGAAGTCACCAACGCGAAGATCCGTGCCCCCAGGGTCACCTGGGCCACGCACGGCGAACGGTTCGTGGCGGCCGTGGAGAACGGCGCGCTGTGGGCCACCCAGTTCCACCCCGAGAAGTCCGGCGACGCCGGCGCCCAGCTGCTGACCAACTGGATCGAGACGCTGTAATGCCGAAGCTTGAACTGCTCCCCGCCGTAGACGTACGCGACGGCCAGGCGGTCCGCCTGGTGCACGGCGAGTCCGGCTCCGAGACCTCCTACGGCTCCCCGCTGGAGGCCGCACTCGCCTGGCAGCGCTCCGGCGCCGAGTGGCTGCACCTGGTCGACCTGGACGCCGCCTTCGGCACCGGCGACAACCGCGCGCTCATCGCGGAGGTGGCGGGCGCCATGGACATCAAGGTCGAGCTGTCCGGCGGCATCCGCGACGACGCCTCGCTCGCCGCCGCCCTCGCCACCGGCTGCCGCCGGGTCAACCTCGGCACCGCCGCCCTGGAGACCCCCGAGTGGGTCGCCAAGGTCATCGCCGAGCACGGCGACAAGATCGCGGTCGGCCTCGACGTACGCGGCACCACGCTGCGCGGCCGCGGCTGGACCCGTGACGGCGGCGACCTCTACGAGACGCTGGAGCGCCTCGACTCCGAGGGATGCGCCCGCTACGTCGTCACCGACATCGCCAAGGACGGCACGCTCCAGGGCCCCAACCTGGCGCTGCTGCGCGATGTCTGCGCCGCAACCGACCGGCCCGTCGTGGCCTCCGGCGGCGTCTCCTCGCTGGCCGACCTGCGCGCGATCTCCCTGCTCGTGGGGGAGGGCGTCGAGGGCGCCATCGTCGGCAAGGCGCTGTACGCGAAGGCGTTCACGCTGGAAGAGGCGCTCAAGGCGGTCTCCGCATGACCGACTCCGTCAAGCGCGTCTCCTCCGGAGCCCCCTGGGAGGAGAAGTTCGGCTACTCGCGGGCGGTCGAACTCCCGGGCGGGCTGGTGCTGGTGGCCGGGTGCACCTCCGTGGTGGGCGGGGAGGTCTCCGCCGGCAGCCCCTACGAGCAGGCCGTCACGTCCTTCGAGGTCGCCTTCGAGGCGCTGAAGCAGGTGGGCCTGGGCCGCGAGGACGTCGTCCGGACCCGGATGTACCTCACCCACGCACGGGACGTGGAGGAGGTCGGCCGCGCCCACAAGGAGCTGTTCGACGCCGTACGCCCCGCCGCCTCCATGATCATCGTGTCCGGTCTCGTGGACCCGGGCCTGGTCGTCGAAGTAGAGGTAGAGGCCTATCGGGCAGGTGCGCGGTGACGCTCGCGGTACGTGTCATCCCCTGTCTCGACGTGGACAAGGGCCGCGTCGTCAAGGGCGTCAACTTCCAGAACCTGCGCGACGCGGGCGACCCCGTCGAGATGGCGAAGCTCTACGACGCCGAGGGCGCCGACGAGCTGACCTTCCTCGACATCACCGCGTCCAGCGGCGACCGCGAGACGACGTACGACGTGGTGCGCCGCACCGCCGAGCAGGTCTTCATCCCGCTCACCGTCGGCGGCGGCGTCCGCACCACCGACGATGTCGACAAACTGCTGCGGGCCGGTGCGGACAAGGTCGGCGTCAACACCGCGGCCATCGCCCGTCCCGAGCTGATCCGGGAGATCGCCGAGCGCTTCGGCCGGCAGGTCCTGGTGCTCTCCGTGGACGCCCGGCGCACCCCCGCGGGCACCTTCGAGGTCACCACGCACGGCGGCCGCAAGGGCACCGGCATCGACGCCGTCGAATGGGCGCACCGGGCCGCCGAGCTCGGCGCGGGCGAGATCCTGCTCAACTCGATGGACGCCGACGGCACGAAGGACGGCTACGACACCGAGATGATCGCGGCCGTACGGGCGCAGGTGAGCGTCCCCGTGATCGCCTCCGGCGGCGCGGGCCGGCTCGGTGACTTCGCACCGGCCGTCGGTGCGGGAGCCGACGCGGTGCTCGCCGCGTCCGTCTTCCACTTCGGCGATCTGCGGATCTCCGAGGTCAAGGGCGCCCTCCGCGAGGCCGGGCACCCGGTCCGCTGAGGAATCAGGGGGACGCCGGTCGCGAAGACCGGTGAAGTTGCCGATGTGTGCCACCGGGGTGCACCGCGAGAGTGGCGACCGCCAGAGAACAACGGCGGATCCCACGCGGTGCACCCCCGGAGGCCCCAGGTGACGACAGGCCCTCGGTCCCTGCCCGGCGTGGCTCCCGCCACGACCGAGAGGACCCCCCTCGTGCAGCAGCACCTCCCCTCCGGCGACACCTCCCCGCGCCACCGGATGTCCAGGAGCCGCTCCCGTCTCGTCAAGGGACTGCTGGCCGCCACCGTCGCCACCGCCGGTGTGTGCACCGCGCTGATGCCGGGCGCCCAGGCCGCCGACAACCCCTATGAGCGCGGTCCGGCCCCGAGCGATTCGAGCATCGAGGCGAGCCGCGGTTCGTACGCGGTCTCGCAGACCAGCGTCTCCTCGCTGAGCGTCAGCGGCTTCGGCGGCGGCACGATCTACTACCCGACGTCCACCGCGGACGGCACCTTCGGCGCGGTCGCCATCTCACCCGGCTTCACCGCCTACCAGTCCAGCATCGCCTGGCTCGGCCCGCGGCTCGCCTCACAGGGCTTCGTGGTCTTCACCATCGACACCAACACCACGCTCGACCAGCCCGACAGCCGCGGCCGTCAGCTGCTGGCCGCGCTCGACTACCTGACGAAGACGAGCTCGGTGCGCACCCGGATCGACACCACCCGGCTCGGCGTGATGGGCCACTCCATGGGCGGCGGCGGCACCCTGGAGGCCGCGAAGAGCCGCACCTCGCTGAAGGCGGCGATCCCGCTGACCGGCTGGAACCTCGACACCACCTGGCCCGAGGTCCGTACGCCCACCCTGATCTTCGGCGCCGACGGCGACACGATCGCCCCCGTCGCCACCCACTCCGAGCCGTTCTACCAGTCGCTCCCGAGCGACCTGGACAAGGCGTACGTGGAGCTGCGCGGGGCCACGCACTTCACCCCGAACACCTCCAACACCACGATCGCCAAATACAGCATTTCGTGGCTGAAGCGCTTCATCGACAATGACACCCGGTACGAGCAGTTCCTCTGCCCGCTGCCGGCGGTGAGCCTGACGGTCGCCGAGTCCCGGGGCAACTGCCCGCACACCTCGTAACCCTGACGGTATGTCAGGGGCCGGACCGTGAACCGCGGTCCGGCCCCTTCGCGTCCGCGGCGGTCCCCGCCCGGCCCGGACCCGGCTGTGCACACGCACAGCCGATCGCGTTCCGCCTTGGGAGGGTGCCCCGCAAGAGGCCGGAGGCCGGGCAGGGGCGGACGCACACCTTCCGAGCTTGTTTACGCGGAAGTAACGTGCCGGACGTGACCCCATCGACGACCGTGCACAGTCCCCTCCGGCTGTACGGCCGCAGCGGTGAACTCGCCGTCCTGGACAGGCTGTCGGACCGGCTGGGCGGCGGTGACGGCGGTGCGCTGGTGCTGACCGCACTGCCCGGCACCGGCCGCACCGCGCTCCTGGACAGCGCCGTCGCCGCGCACCGTGAACGCGGCACGGGCCCTGTCCTGAGCGCCACCGCGGCGCCCGCCGAGCAACGGCTGCCCCACAGCGGCCTGCACGCCCTGCTCTGCTCCGCTCCCGGACCGCTCCCGGTCCCGCCCGACCAGGTGCTGCGCGACGGCATCGGACCGGCGGACCTGCTCGCCCTGCTGCGGGAACTCGGCGCGGACCGGCCGCTGCTGGTGTGCGTGGACGACGCGCACCGCTGGGACGCCGATTCACGCGGCGCCCTCGTTTTCGCGGCCCGCAGGCTCGGGGCCGGCAGCCGGGTCGCGGTGCTGCTCGGCGCCGGGGACGGGGCAGCCTTCGCGGGGCTGCCCGCCCTCCGGCTGGGCCCGCTCGACGACGCCGCGGCCGCCGCGCTCCTGGACCGGCTCACCGACGCCACCGGCACCGCCGGTGCCGCCGACCGGGTGGACCCGGTGGTCCGCGGCGAACTGCTGCGGGCAGCGGCCGGGAACCCGCGGCTGCTCACCGGGCTCACCGGCCGGCTCACCCCGGACCAGCTCGCCGGACGGGCCGTGCTGCCCTACCCGCTGCCCGGTGGCGATGACGTCCTGGAGGCCCACGCCGCACGCCTCGACGGGCTGCCCGCGGACACCCGCACGCTCCTGCTGCTCGCGGCCGCCGCCGAGGAGCACGAACCGGAGGGGGCCGGCGCGGATGTCGCCCTCCTGCTGCGCGCCGCCACCTCGGCCGGTCTCGGCCCTGCGGCGCTCGACCTCGCCCTGCTCACCCCCGCCGGGACGGCGGGCTCCCTCCAACGAGCGGGCAGCCGCGTCCACTTCAGCCACCCTCTGCTACGCCGTGCGGTCCTGCGCCGGGCCACCCCGCACCGCCGCCGCGCGGTGCACGGCCTGCTCGCCACCCTGCTGGCGACGGGTACCGCCGGTGCGCGCGGACGGGGCCGGGGCGGTCAAGGCCCCGGGGCGGCCGGCCCGCTGGTGCTCGCGGCGCTCGTCCAGCGGGCCGGTGCGGCCGCCGGCCCGGATGCGGGGCTCGCCGACGCGCTGGAGGCCGCGGCCGTGGCGCCGCGGCCGCACGCCGAGCGGGCGGCGGCGCTCGCCCGCGCCGCGGTGCTCTCCACCGACGGGACGCCGCGGGCCGACCGATTCGCCGCAGCCGCCGAGCACACCCGTCTCGCGGGCGACGCCGGGCGGGCCCGCGCGCTGCTCGCCAGGGTCGGCGGACGCCCCCCGCACGGCGGTGCGCACCGCGTGCGGGGGCTGCTCGTCCTGCGCGACGGGCCGGCCGCCGATGCCCGCGAGGCGCTGCTCACCGCCGCCGCCCTGCTCGCTCCGCACGACCCCCGCCGCGCCCTCGACGCCCTCCTCGGCGCCGCCGAGGCCGCCTGGGCGATGGGCGACGCCCTCGCCTACCTCGACGCCATGACCCGTATCCCGGACTCCTGGCCCGACCGGGCCCTGGCCCACTACCGCGACGGAATGTGCGCCATGCTGCGCGGCCGGGTCACCGAGGGGCACGCCCTGCTGCGCCGCTGCCTCGACTCCGCCGACCGGGCGCGGGAACCCGCCACGATGCTGCGCGGCGGGGTGTCGGCCCTGGTGCTCGGTGACATCGACGCCGCCTGCCGGTCCGGGGCCCGGGCGCTCGCCGCCGTACGCGCGACCGGGCCGGATGTCCTGCTGCCCCAGGCCCTGGAGCACCTGGCGTACGCCGAACTCCGGGCCGGGCGCCATGCGCGGGCCCGTGCCCACGCACTGGAGGGCCTGCATGCCGCCCGCCGCACCGGGCAGCCCAACACCGCCGCCCATCTGCACGCGGTGCTCGCGCTGGCCGCCTCCGTGGAAGGCGGTACGGAGACCTGCGCCGGGCACGCGGACGCCGCCCTTGCGGGCGCGGGACCGCACGGTCTCGCGCAGGCCGCGACCCTCGCCACCTGGGCGCTCGCCCGCGCGGACCTGGCCGCCGGGCGCTCAGGCGAAGCGGCGGCCAGGCTGGGCCCGCTGGTCAGGCAGGGCCCGCGGCGCGGGCACTTCGCGGCCCGGATGCTCGCCGTGCCGTGCTTCGTCGAGGCATCGGTCCTGGCCGGCCGGGCGGACCGGGGCGGGGGAGCGGATCCGGTAGTCGTCGCCGCCGTCGAGGAGTTCGCCGTCTGGGCCGCCTGCACCACCGACCCGCAGGCCCCTGCCCAGCTGGCCCGTTGCCGGGCCCTGCTGGCACCGCCGGCACAGGCGGCCGGACGGTACGAGGAGGCGCTCGCCCACCACGACCGCACGGGCGGTGATTTCGAACGCGCCCGTACCCAGTTGCTGTACGGGGCCTGGCTGCGCCGGCGCCGGCGCACCCGGGAGGCCAGAGGGCCGCTGCGGGACGCGCTGGTCGGCTTCGAGCGGTGCGCCGCGCGGGCCTGGGCCTCCCGGGCCAGAGGGGAACTGCGGGCCGCCGGAGAGGCGGTGGAGGGCTCCGGCGCCCTCAGAAAGGCGGATCCGCTGGCCGCGCTGACTCCGCAGCAGCAACGGATCGCCCGCTGCGTCGCCGAGGGGGCCACCAACCGGGAGGTGGCGCTGCGCCTTTCGGTGAGCACGCGCACCGTCGACCATCATCTGCGCAATGTGTTCGCGGCCCTGGGTGTCCGGTCCAGGACCGAGCTGGCCAGGATGCTGGAGCGGTAGGGCGGGTGCGCCTGCCGGACGCCGCGGGCCGGGCGGGACTCAGCGGACACGCCCCGGCCCGGGGTGTGTGCGGGGACGCGCCCCGGCGGGCCCGCCGGGACGTCCGGCCCGCGCCCCGGGTGCCTTCCGGCCCCGGGAGGTTGCAGGACCGTGATGAGAAGTACGCCGCAGACCCCTAGGTACCGACTGGGCGGTATGCCATTCTGCGGGCGTCAGGATCGTTCGGTGTGCTCATGCCCAACGCGGGCTGGGCGACGCGGAGCCGGCCGTTTCCCGGAGCCGGCCGAACCCCGGTGGAGGCCGCCATGCCGCAGGTCGTACGTTCACGGGTCAGAGCGCTGCACGGGCCGCCGCCCGTCGCGGCGGCGCCGCGACGCTTCCGTTCGCTGGCCGACCGCGAAGCCGTCGCCGTGCTGCACAGGGCCGCCCGGGTGCTGATGGAGGCGCTGCCGGAGCTGACGGACCGGCTCGTCGACGCGCTGCGGGAGCAGGAGCCCGCCTACCGTTCGGCGATCGAGGCGGACGCGGCGGAGATCTGGCAGGAGGTGCACCACTCGCTGCGGCACAACGTCGGATCGCTGATCCAGCCCCGGGAGTTCCGGGACGCCGCCCACCGCACCTCCCGGCGGATCGGGGAGATCCGGGCCGAACAGGGCCTGCCGCTCGACGCCGTCCTGCACGCCTTCCGGATGGGCGGTGCGATGGTCTGGCAGGACCTCGTGGACGAGACCGCACGCCGGCACCCCGACGACACCCGGCTGCTCGTCCATGTCGCGGCGGACGTCTGGAACTTCGTCGACGAGCACTGCGGCGTCGTCGCCGACGCCTACCGGCAGACGGAACGCAGGCTCGCCTGGCGCCGGGAGAACCGTCAGCGCCTGATGACGGCGGCGCTGCTGGACGGCACCGCCCAGATCGCCGAACTGCCCGACGCCGCAGCGATGCTGGGGCTGCCCGAGCACGGCAGATACGCGGTGCTCGCGGTCGCCACCGCCCGCCGCGCCCCGCACGGCACCGCACACCCGCCCATGGAGCTCCCCGCCGGCACGGACGCGCTCTGGCACCCGGGCCCGGACGCGGACTTCGCCATCCTGCCGCTGGCCCCGGGTGTCGAACTCCCCGTGCCGCTCACGGACGCGGCCGGAACCGTGGCCGATGACAGGGCCGCCACGCAGACCGGAGCACCGGCGGGCCCGGTCGGCGGCGATGTCGAACTCGCGGCGCTGGCCGCCGGGTTGTCCGCCCCGCCCGGAGCCGGGGTCGGCATCAGTTCCGTCGTCCACGGGCTGGCGGCCGTGGGGGACGCCCGGCGGCTCGCCGAGACCGCCCTTCGGGCCTGCCCGGCCGGCGGCGGGGTCGTCCTGCTCGACGAACACCTGCCCGCCGCCCTCGTCGTCTCGTCCCCCGGGCTCGGCACGGCGCTCGCCGCGCGCGTGCTGGGACCGCTGGACCGGCTGGACCCGGCCGACCGCGACGTACTCATCGAGACGCTCACCGCGTGGCTCGACTCCGACGGCTCGGCTCAGCGCGCGGCGGCCCGGCTCTACTGTCACCGCAACACCGTCCTGAACCGGTTGCGCCGGTTCGAGCAGCTGACCGGCCGCTGTCTGACCCGCCCGTCGGACGCGGTCGAGGTCTCGCTCGCCCTCGCCGCGCGCCGGCTGCTGGGCGGCTGACGGGGACGCCCCCGCCTGTGCCCGCGCACAGTTCCGCACGGCACGGGCTGTACCCGCGCACCGCACCCGCCCCGCCCGCTGTACGCGGCCCCGGCCGGCTGATGCCGTGTCCGACATGCCTTCAGCGCCCCTGACAACCTGTGCCCGCACGGGTGCCCGCATTGCCTGTGCCTGCGTGTGTGCCCGCACAGCCTGTGTCCGCCCGGCCGCCGCGACCTGCCTCCCGGCCGCCGGGGCGCGCCGGTGAGCGGCGGCTTCGACGCCCGGTCGCTCGCCGTGGTCGTCTTCCTCGGCTTCGTCGCCGTGTCCCTGCTGCTGTGCGGGCTTGCCGCCGCGGACCAGGACGACCCGGAGCACTTCTACGCGGGTGGCGGCTCCGCCCTCGGCCCGGCCGGTGCCGGGCTGGCCATCGCGGGCGACTACATCTCGGCGGCCACCCTGCTCTCCACCACCGGCGCCGTCGCGCTCGCCGGATTCGACGGCGTCCTGTTCGCCGTCGCCACCGTCGCCTCGCTGGTGCTGGTCATGCGGATGCTGGCCGAACCCCTGCGCCGCAAGGGCGTGTTCACCCTCGGCGACTTCCTCGCGGACCGGCTCGGCGATCCGTCCGTACGCCGCGCGCTCGGCATCGCCACCCTGGTCGTCCTGGCCCCGCTGCTGCTCGTGCAACTGGCCACCGCGGGCCGGGTCATGGCCTCCATGTTCGGACTGCCGGACGGCGCCCTGACCGGCTGTACGGTCGCCAGCGGCGCGTTGATGGTCTGCTACTCCGCGGTCGGCGGCATGCGCGGCACCGGATACATCCAGATCCTGAAGGTCGCGGTGGTGCTGGCCGCCGTGACCCTGCTCGCCGGGCTGGTGCTGGCCCGCTACGGCTGGAACCCGTTCTCCCTGTTCGACGCGGCCCGGCGGGGCAGCGGGGCGGGCGGCGCCTACGCGCGCCCCGGACTGCAGTTCGGCCACACCTTCGCCGGCGCCCTGGATCTGCTCGGCTTCCAGCTCACCCTGGTCCTCGGGGCCGCCTGCATGCCGCACGTCATGATGCGGCTGCATCCGATGCGGGACCGCTGTACCGTGCGCCGCGCCACCGTCTGGGCGTCCGCCCCGGTGGCCGTCCTCTGCCTCGGCGTCGTCGTGGTCGGGCTCGGCGCGTCCGCCCTGCTGGGCCGGAAGGTCCTGCAGGCCGCGGACCCGGCGGGCGGTACCGCGCTGCTGCTGGTGACGGGAGCGCTCGACCCGGGTGCCGACGGGCCGCGGGAGAGCCTGCTGTTCGCCTGCGTGGCCTGTGCGGTGTTCGCCACGACGCTGGCGGCGGTGGCCGGTATCACCCTGGCCGCCGCATCCTCGCTCGCCCGCGACTTCGCGGCGAAGGCGCGCACCCGTACGGCCGTCAGGTCCGACCGGTCCTCCGGGCGCGAGATCCTCCGCGCCCGGCTGGCCGTCGTGCTGATCGGCGCCCTCGCCGTCTGGGTGTCGACCTTCACGCACGACCGCAATCCGCAGGTGCTGCTCTCGCTCTCGTTCGCGGCCTCCGCCTCCGTACTCCCGCCGGTCCTGCTGTACGCCCTGTTCAGGCCGGGCTTCGACGCGCGGGGAGTGCGCTGGACGGTCTACGGCACGCTGCCGCTGATCGTGGTGCTGATGGCCCTCTCGCCGTCCGTCTCCGGCACTCCCATCGCACTCTTCCCGGACCGCGACTTCCACTGGTTCCCGCTCCAGACACCGGGGATCGTCACGATCCCGGCCGGCTTCCTGCTGGGACACCTCGGCTCCCGTACCGGCCGGGCGGGGCGGTCGCACCGGGCGAACCGCGCAAGATTTATTGCGCAATAGATATTGTGCAAGTTTTCTTTTCTATCTAGCCTGGGGGCATGGCAAGCAACGAATCACGCCGGGTGTCCGACCTCGGCACGCTCAAGGCGTTCGGGCACCCCCTGCGGATGAAGCTCTACCGGGCGCTCTACATCGCCCGGCAGGCCACCGCCTCCCAGCTCGCCGAGCAGGTGGACGAGCAGGTCTCGCTGGTCAGCTACCACCTGCGCAAGCTCGCCGACCACGGCCTGATCGAGGAGGCCGACCGGGAGGGCAGGGACGGCCGTGAGCGCTGGTGGCAGCCCGCGTCGAAGGGGCTGCGCTTCCATGACGAGGACTTCAGCGACGCGCCCGAGAAGGCCGCCACGCACACCGCCGTCAGCCGGCTCTCGTTCGACCAGCACATCGAGCTGTACCGCCGCTTCCTCGACGCGTACCGGAGCTGGACGCCCCCGTGGCGCAAGGCGTCCTTCACCTCGGAGTACCTGGCCCGGCTGAACCCCGAGGAGCTCGCCCTGCTCGAACGCGAGCTGCACGAGGTCATCAACCGGTACGAGGAACAGGGCCGCGCCCGCGACGAGGCCGGCGACACGGAGAACCGCGAGAACGTCGCGCTGCACCTGTACGGCTTCCCGTTCCGGACCTGACCCGGCCACCCGAGAGGACGCCCCGTGACCGTCACCCTCAGTGCCACCGAAGCTCCGGAACGCCCCGCCCACCGCGACGGCAACGTCCTGCGCTGGCTCAGCGCGTACACCGCGTCGATGATCGGCGACAGCGTCTACTACATGGCGCTCGCCTGGGCCGCCGCCCGCACCGGCAGCGCCTCCGAGACCGGAGTCGTGCTGGCCGCCGGCTCCATACCCAGGGCCCTGCTCCTGCTCGGCGGGGGAGTGCTCGCCGACCGGCTCGGACCGCGCCGCGTCGTGCTCGCGAGCGACACCGCCCGCTGCCTCGTCATCCTGGGCCTGGCCGGGGCGCTGCTCCTCACCTCACCCACGGTGTGGATGCTGATCGCCGTGGCGCTCGTCTTCGGCGCGGCCGACGCCCTCTTCCTGCCGGCCGTCGGCGCCCTGCCGCCGAGGATCACCGCCGCCGGGCAGCTCGCCCGGGTCCAGGGCCTGCGCGGGCTCGCCACCCGCGGGGCCAACGTCGTCGGCGCCCCGCTCGGCGGCGTCGCCGTGGCCCTGGGCGGCCCCGTCCTCGCCTTCGCCGCGGCGGGCGTGCTCTTCGCCGTCTCGCTGCCGCTGCTGCTTGCCGTACGGATGGGCCCGCTGCCCGCGCCGGAGCAGGCGGCCGGACCCGCCGGCACGGCCTGGCGCGACCTGACCGACGGGCTGCGCCACATCCGCCGCCACCCGATGCTCGGGCCGCTCATGCTCGTCGTCGCCGTCAGCGAACTGGGCTTCGTGGGACCGCTCAACCTCGGCCTGATCCTGCTCAGCCAGGAGCGCGGCTGGGGCGCCTCCGGCATGGGCTGGATCATCGCGGCCTTCGGGATCGGCGCGGGATCGTCCGCCCTGCTGCTCGCCGTGCGCGGCAGGATTCCCCGGGCCGGACTCGTCATGTGCCTCACCGTGCTGATCGGTGCGGTCGCCATCGCGGCCCTGGCCTACGCGCCGTCCGTGCCGCTCGCCGCGGGCGTCGCGGTCCTCATCGGGCTCTTCGCCGGCCTCGGCGGCGCGCTGTGCGGCGCCCTCATCCAGACCGCGGCCGACCCCGCCTACCTGGGCCGGGTCACCTCGGTCTCGACGCTCTTCACCCACGCGCTCTCGCCGCTCAGCTACCCGGTCACCGGCGCGGCCGTCGCCCTCTGGGGCACCGGCCCGGTCTTCGTCGCCAGCGCCTCGCTGTGCGCGGCGGGCGCGGTGACGGGCCTGGCCTTCACCCAGCTGCGCCGCGCGGAACTCCCGCACTGACCGCACCCGGGGGGCCGGGGCCCGCCGCCGGGCCCGGCCACTACATGCCGAGCTTGGCCGTCGTCACCCGGGCGATGGCCTCCTGCTCGCCCTCCAGCTCCACCCGCGCGGCGTCCTGCCGCCCGAACGCGAACAGCAGCAGCTCGCCCGGCTCGCCGGTCACCGTCACGACCGGGGTGCCCTTGTGCGCGACCGCCGTCTGCCCGTCGGGGCGGCGCAGCACAAGACCCACCGGGGCCTTCCGCCCCAGCATCCGCGCCGCCTTCTCCGTACGCGACCACAGGACATCGGCGAAGACCGGGTCCAGCTCGCGCGCCGACCAGTCGGGCTGGGCCCGGCGCACGTCCTCCGTATGGACGTAGAACTCGACGGTGTTGGCGACCTCGTCCAGCTGCTTCAGCCCGAACGGGGACATCCGCGGCGGTCCCGTACGGATGAGCTGGATCAGCTCCTCGTACGGCTTGGAGGTGAACTCGGCCTGGACCCGCTCGCTGCGGTTCTTCAGGGGGCCGATCACGGTTCCGGCCGCCACGTCGGGCCGGCGCTCCCGCAGCACCACATGGGCCGCCAGGTCCCGGGCCGTCCAGCCGTGGCAGAGGGTCGGGGCCTCCGGGCCCGCCGCCTCCAACAGGTCGGCGAGCAGAAGTCGTTCGCGCTTCGCATGGGTCGACATGTCCGCCAGCGTACGACCGGTGTCCAGCGTCCGCCCAGTGGACGCACGCCCGAGCGGGTGTCCCGGCCACGGCACAATGGGCACATGACCAGCACGCCCACGCCCGGCACCCCACCGCCCGCCAGCGGCCTCGACCCCGCCATCGCCGCCCGCCTCAAGCGCGGCGCCGACGGACTGGTCCCGGCCATCGCCCAGCAGTACGACACCGGTGAGGTGCTGATGCTCGGCTGGATGGACGACGAGGCCCTGCACCGCACCCTGACCACCGGCCGCTGCACCTACTGGTCGCGCAGCCGCCAGGAGTACTGGGTCAAGGGCGACACCTCCGGCCACATCCAGCAGGTCAAGTCCGTCGCCCTGGACTGCGACGCCGACACCGTCCTCGTCCGGGTCGACCAGACGGGTGCCGCCTGCCACACCGGCGACCGCACCTGTTTCGACGCCGACGTCCTCACGCTCGGACAGTAGGGTCAGCCGCCATGGATCTCGACACCTTCCGCAAGCTGGCCGTCGACCGGCGCGTCATCCCCGTCACCCGCAGGCTCCTCGCGGACGGCGACACCCCGGTCGGGCTCTACCGCAAGCTCGCGGGCGAGCGCACCGGCACCTTCCTCCTCGAATCCGCGGAGAACGGCCGCACCTGGTCGCGCTACTCCTTCATCGGGGTGCGCAGCGCCGCCACGCTCACCACGAAGGACGGCCAGGCCCACTGGGCCGGCACCCCGCCGGTCGGCGTCCCCGTCGACGGCGACCCGCTGCACGCCCTGCGCGCCACCATCGAGACGCTGCACACCCCGCACGACCCGGAGTCCGGACTCCCGCCCTTCACCGGCGGCATGGTCGGCTACCTCGGCTACGACATCGTGCGCAGGCTGGAGAAGATCGGCGAGAGCGGGGGCGACGATCTGAAGCTCCCCGAGCTCACCATGCTGCTCACCTCCGACCTGGCCGTCCTGGACCACTGGGACGGCAGCGTCCTGCTGATCGCCAACGCGATCAACCACAACGACCTGGCCACCGGCGTCGACGAGGCGTACACCGACGCGGTGACCCGGCTCGACGCCATGGAGCAGGACCTGCGCCGCCCCGTCGAGAACGCCCCGGCCGCCCTCCCGCCATCCGAGCTCCCGCCGTACACCGCACTGTGGGGCGGACAGGCCTTCCAGGACGCCGTCGAGGACGTGAAGGAGCGGATCAGGGCAGGCGAGGCCTTCCAGGTCGTTCCCTCCCAGCGCTTCGAGACGCCGTGCACCGCAAGCGCGTTGGACGTCTACCGGGTGCTGCGCGCCACCAACCCCTCGCCGTACATGTACCTCTTCCGGTTCGACGGCTTCGACGTCGCCGGCTCCAGCCCCGAGGCACTCGTCAAGGTCGAGGACGGCCGTGCGATGGTCCACCCCATCGCCGGGACCCGGCACCGCGGCGCCACCCCGCAGGAGGACCAGGCGCTCGCCGACGAACTCCTCGCCGATCCGAAGGAACGCGCCGAGCACCTGATGCTCGTCGACCTCGGCCGCAACGACCTCGGCCGGGTCTGCGAGCCCGGCAGCGTCGAGGTCGTCGACTTCATGTCGGTCGAGCGGTACTCCCACGTGATGCACATCGTGTCCACCGTCACCGGCCGCGTCGCCGAGGGCCGCAGCGCCTTCGACGTCCTCACCGCCTGCTTCCCTGCGGGCACCCTCTCCGGAGCGCCGAAGCCGCGCGCCCTGCAGATCATCGAGGAGCTCGAACCCACCCGCCGCGGTCTGTACGGCGGCTGCGTCGGCTACCTCGACTTCGCCGGGGACTCCGACACCGCCATCGCCATCCGCACCGCCCTGCTGCGCGACGGAACGGCGTACGTGCAGGCCGGTGCGGGCGTCGTCGCCGACTCGGACCCGGTCGCCGAGGACACCGAGTGCCGCAACAAGGCCGCCGCGGTGCTGCGCGCCGTGCACACGGCGAACCGCCTCCACGGCACCTGAGCCCGGCCCGATCGTGACGCGGGCCCCCGCGTCCCGCGTCGCGGGGGCTCCATCTCACACCCCCCGTGTGCCCGCGGGCCCGGGGCCGTAAGGGATAGTGGAGTACGTGAGTGCTGTCCCCGTACCCCAGCCCCGTGCCGAAGCCGTGTCCGCGCCCGACAGCGCGGGAAGCCGCCGAAGCCTCGCCGCCGGCCTGCTCCTCGGAGCGGCCGGTGCCACCGTCGTCCTGCTCGCATCCGGGCAGACCTGGGCCGAGGGCCGGGCCGCGGTCGGCGGCGGCGCCCTGCCGCTCAGCGCCGACGGGCAGGACGTCACCGGTCTTCCGGCCGCCCTCGCCATCGTCGGCCTGGCCGCCCTCGTCGCCGTCTTCGCCGTCCGCAGCAGCGGCCGCATGGTCGTCGCCGGGCTGCTGGCCCTCAGCGGCTTCGGTGCCGCACTGAGCGCCTACCTCGGCGCCTCGGACAGCGCCGCACTCGACGAGAAGGCCGCCTCGACCACCGGTGACACCTCCGCCACGATCGGCGCCCTCAGCCACACCGCCTGGCCGTACGTGACCGCGGCCGGCGGCCTGCTGATCCTGCTCGCGGGGCTGCTCGCCCTGCGCTACGGCAGGCGCTGGCCCACGATGTCCGGACGGTACGAGCGCGACGGCACCCCGCGCCCCCGCAAGACCGCCCCCAAGGCCCTGGACCCCGACCGGCCCGAGGACCTGTGGAAGGCCCTGGACCGCGGCGAGGACCCGACGCGCGAGGCATGACCCCCAGCTCACGTCCTACCCGCACGTACGGGACAATGGCGTTGAGTTCACAGCACAGCGGCACCCACAGCGGCACCGGCTCTGTGTCCAGCGACACCGAGCGATACCAACAGCGCAACACCAACGAGGAGCAACTCATGGCGGGCAGCAGCCACGGACACACCCCGGCCGCCTGGACCGGTGTCATCATCTCGTTCATCGGCTTCTGCATCGCAGGCGTCTTCATGGTCGCGGCGAACCCGCTCGGCTTCTGGGCCGGTATCGCCGTCACCGTCGTCGGCGGGATCGTCGGTCTCGCGATGAAGGCCGCCGGCCTCGGGATGCCGAAGGAGTCGGCCGAGATGGCCCAGGCACGGGCCCGCGCCGGGCAGGCGCAGACCTCCTGACCCCGTTCGCAGGACGTACGCACGCGAGGCGCAGCCCGGACCGGGCTGCGCCTTTCCGCGTCAGCGGCGACAATCACGGGGTGGACCCCTCGTCATCTCCCGCCACCGCCCCGCCGGACACCGGCCCCCGGCCCGCTCCCGACGGCCCCCAGCCGCCGCCCGGCCCGCCGCCCGTGCCCGGCGGCCCCCCGCATGCCGCCGGTCCGTCCGCGGGGCAGTGGGGCCCCTTCCGGCCCGCCCCCCGGCCCGATCCTGTCCCCGCCTCGCGGCTGCGGAGGATCGCCGGCCCGGCCGGGGTCATGGCCGGCATCATCGGGGCCTTCGCCTTCGTCGGTTCCGTCGATCCCAACGAGCCGGGCCACTACCCGGTCTGCCCGCTGCTCCGCTTCACCGGCATCTACTGCCCCGGCTGCGGCGGGCTGCGCAGCGCCCATGCCGTCGCCCACGGCGATATCGCGGCGGCGTTCGGCTCCAACGCCCTCGCCGTCATCGGCTACGGGATCTTCGCCGTGCTCTGGCTCGGCTGGATGGCCCGCGCGGCCACCGGGAAGCCGGCCCGGATCACCCTGAAGCCCCTGCACTGGTGGGGGATCGGAGCCGTGCTGCTGATCTTCACCGTCGTCCGGAATCTGCCGTTCGGATCGGCGCTGGCGCCGTGAATGCCCAGGTAGTGGGACATCTGTCGGCCGGATGCGGGCCCATCGGCCTCCTGCGGATACCATCGACATGGCTGATCCTGTTCCCTTGTCACCGTCCCGGAAGGGGGCCGCTCGCGTGAGTGTGCTCGACGAGATCATCAACGGCGTACGCGCCGACCTCGCAGAGCGGCAGGCGCGCGTCAGCCTCGATGAGCTGAAGGAACGCGCGGCGCGTGCCCCTCAGGCGAAGGACGGAGTCGCCGCCCTGCGCGGCGAGGGCGTCACCGTCATCTGCGAGGTCAAGCGCTCCAGCCCCTCCAAGGGGGCCCTTGCCGCCATCGCCGACCCGGCCGCACTCGCCGCGGACTACGAGGCGGGCGGCGCGTCCGTCATCTCGGTCCTCACCGAGGAGCGCCGCTTCGGCGGTTCGCTTGCCGACCTGGAGGCCGTCCGCGCCAAGGTCGACATCCCGGTCCTGCGCAAGGACTTCATCGTCACCTCGTACCAGCTGTGGGAGGCGCGGGCCCACGGCGCCGACCTCGCCCTGCTGATCGTCGCCGCCCTCGACCAGGAGGCTCTGGTCTCCCTGATCGAGCGCGCCGAGTCCATCGGCCTGACGCCGCTGGTCGAGGCGCACGACGAGGAGGAGGCGGAGCGCGCGGTGGACGCCGGCGCGCGGATCATCGGCGTCAACGCGCGCAACCTCAAGGACCTCAAGGTCGACCGCTCCACCTTCGAGCGCGTCGCCCCCGAGATCCCCGACCGCATCGTCAAGGTCGCCGAGTCCGGCGTCCGCGGCCCGCACGACCTCATCGCCTACGCCAACGCCGGCGCGGACGCCGTGCTGGTCGGCGAGTCCCTGGTCACCGGCCGCGACCCGCGGTCCGCCGTCGCCGATCTGGTCGCCGCGGGCGCCCACCCGGCCCTCCGGCACGGACGGGGCTGACCGCGCCCGTGCCCCTCGACCGTTCCCCGTCCCGCGTCCGGCCGGGCCTGCGCCCCGCCGCGGCCGCCGGCCGGGACCCGCACGCGCCGCTGGCGCGCGGCTGCCGCCCCCGCGGCTGCCGCGCCCCGGCACGCCGCGTGCACGGCCGGCGGGTGCGGTACGTGATCGGTGACGAGCCCGGCCAGGTCAACGGCATGCGATGGCGCACGGGGTCCGCGCAGTAGAGCGAGCCCCGGCCGTCGCACCCCGCCCATCCGGCGGATCCGCACGACCGCACCGCCCGGCCACGGCCGCGGTGGCGCTGCGCTCTCGGCGCATACGGTGAACCCACCCAATGCCATGTCGAGGAGCACGTCGAGATGTCGTCCGACTTCTTCATCCCGGACCCCGAAGGTCTGATCCCCAGCGCCGAGGGCTACTTCGGTGCGTACGGCGGCAAGTTCATCCCGGAGGCGCTCGTCGCCGCCGTGGACGAGGTCGCCGTCGAGTACGACAAGGCGAAGGCCGACCCCGCCTTCGCCGCCGAGCTCAACGAGCTCATGGTCGACTACACCGGCCGGCCCAGCGCGCTGACCGAGGTGCCGCGCTTCGCCGAGCACGCCGGCGGCGCCCGGATCTTCCTCAAGCGCGAGGACCTCAACCACACCGGTTCACACAAGATCAACAACGTTCTCGGCCAGGCGCTGCTCACCAAGCGCATGGGCAAGACCCGGGTCATCGCCGAGACCGGAGCCGGCCAGCACGGCGTCGCCACCGCGACCGCCTGCGCGCTCTTCGGCCTTGAGTGCACCATCTACATGGGCGAGATCGACACCGAGCGGCAGGCGCTGAACGTGGCGCGGATGCGTATGCTCGGCGCCGAGGTCATCGCCGTGAAATCCGGCTCCCGCACGCTCAAGGACGCCATCAACGAGGCGTTCCGCGACTGGGTCGCCAACGTGGACCGCACGCACTACCTCTTCGGCACGGTCGCGGGCCCGCACCCCTTCCCGGCGATGGTCCGCGACTTCCACCGGGTCATCGGTGTGGAGGCCAGGCGGCAGATCCTGGAGCGGGCCGGCCGGCTGCCGGACGCCGCGGTCGCCTGCGTCGGCGGCGGCTCCAACGCCATCGGCCTGTTCCACGCCTTCATCCCGGACGCGGACGTCCGCCTCATCGGCTGCGAGCCCGCCGGACACGGTGTGGACACCGGCGAGCACGCGGCGACCCTGACCGCGGGCGAGCCCGGCATCCTGCACGGCTCGCGCAGCTACGTCCTCCAGGACGAGGAGGGCCAGATCACCGAGCCGTACTCCATCTCGGCCGGTCTGGACTACCCGGGCATCGGACCGGAGCACGCGTACCTGAAGGACATCGGCCGCGGCGAGTACCGCGCGGTCACCGACGACGCGGCCATGCAGTCGCTTCGGCTGCTCTCCCGCACCGAGGGGATCATTCCGGCCATCGAGAGCGCGCACGCGCTGGCCGGCGCCCTGGAGGTCGGCAGGGAGCTCGGCAAGGACGGGCTGATCCTGGTCAACCTGTCCGGTCGCGGTGACAAGGACATGGACACGGCGGCCCGGTACTTCGGGCTGTACGAGGCCGACGCGACCGTCGAGGCGGACGCGGCCGGCCACGGCGCCGAGATCGAGGGGGACATCAAGTGAGCGGCAACATCGAGCTGTTGAACACCACCCTCGCCGGGGCCAGGGCGGAGGACCGGGCGGCGCTGATCGCGTACCTGCCCGCGGGCTTCCCGACCGTCGACGGCGGGATCGCGGCCGTCAAGGCGGTGGCCGCCGGTGGCGCCGACGTCGTCGAGGTGGGGCTGCCGCACAGCGACCCGGTGCTCGACGGCCCGGTCATCCAGACCGCCGACGACATCGCCCTGCGCGGCGGCGTGAAGATCGCGGACGTGATGCGCACGGTCCGCGAGGCGTACGAGGCGACCGGCATCCCGATCCTCGTGATGACGTACTGGAACCCGATCGACCGGTACGGGGTCGAGCGCTTCACCGCCGAGCTGGCCGAGGCGGGCGGCGCCGGGTGCATCCTGCCCGACCTGCCGGTCCAGGAGTCCGCGCTGTGGCGCGAGCACGCCGACAAGCACGGTCTCGCGACCGTCTTCGTCGTCGCGCCCAGCAGCAAGGACGAGCGCCTCGCCACCATCACGGCGGCCGGTTCCGGCTTCGTCTACGCCGCTTCGTTGATGGGGGTCACCGGCACCCGCGTCTCGGTCGGCGAACAGGCCCAGGACCTGGTGCGGCGCACCCGCGCCACCACCTCCATCCCGGTCTGCGTCGGCCTCGGCGTCTCCAACGCCGACCAGGCCGCCGAGGTCGCCGGCTTCGCCGACGGCGTCATCGTCGGATCCGCCTTCGTCAAGCGGATGCTGGACGCCCCCGACGAGGCGGCCGGCCTGGCCGCGGTCCGCTCGCTGGCGGCCGATCTGGCCGAAGGTGTTCGAAAGCGCTGACACCGGGCGTAACCCGAATGGGTGGATCTGGGACCGGGGAGGCACGCGAGTGCCTCCCCGGTTCGTTGCTGCGGTGTGAGCGAGAAGAACCAAGAGGGAAAAAGGGCCGCGCGAGACCGGCTGATCCAGCAGCGTGAGCAGGCGAAGGCACGGGAGCGCCGCCGCCGCACGCTGATCGTCTCCACCGCCGTGGTGGGCGTCCTGGCGCTGGCCGCCGTCGTCGGCATCATCGCCGCGAACAGCGGCGGCAAGGGAAACAAGGACAAGGCATCGGGCCCCGCCGTCGCGCCGTCCGGCGCCACCGGCAAGGACAGCCTGGCCATCCAGGTCGGAGCGGACGACGCCCCGTCCACGCTCACGGTCTGGGAGGACTTCCGCTGCCCGGTCTGCGCCCAGTTCGAGAACGCGTTCCGGGACACGATCCACCAGATGGAGCAGAGCGGGCAGATCAAGGTCGAGTACCACCTCGCGACGCTGATCGACGGCAATCTCGGCGGCAGCGGCTCGCTCAAGGCGGCCAACGCGGCGGCCTGTGCCCAGGACGCGGGCAAGTTCTCCGCGTACCACGACGTCCTGTACCGCAACCAGCCGAAGGAGGCCGATGACGCCTTCGGCGACAACAGCAAGCTGATCGAGCTGGCCAAGAAGGTCGACGGGCTCGACACACCCGCCTTCCGCAGCTGTGTCGAGGACGGCACGCACGACGCGTGGGTCCAGAAATCCAACACCGCGTTCCAGAAGGGCGGCTTCCAGGGCACCCCGACGGCACTGCTCAACGGTGAGTCGATCTTCCCGAAGAAGGGGAACGAAGCCATCACCGTGGCCAACCTGAAGAAGTGGGTGGCCGAGGCCAACAAGGGCAAGAAGCCGGGCACCGCCACGCCGACCCCGTCGGGGTCCTGAACGGCGGAAACCTGGCGAATCGATGACCCGCCCGTTACCCAGACGTTGTCGGGCGGGTTGCCGTACGTCCCGCCCGGCAGGGTAGCGTCGACGGTGCCATGAATCTTGCCTACATTCCCAGCCCGTCGACCGGCGTGATCGATCTCGGACCGATCCCGCTTCGCGGCTACGCGTTCTGCATCATTATCGGTGTCTTCGTCGCCGTCTGGTTCGGCAACAAGCGCTGGGTCGCCCGAGGCGGCAGAGCCGGCACTGTTGCCGACATCGCCGTCTGGGCCGTGCCCTTCGGCCTGGTCGGAGGCAGGCTCTACCACGTCATCACCGACTATCAGCTGTACTTCAGCGACGGTGAGGACTGGGTCGACGCCTTCAAGATCTGGCAGGGCGGCCTCGGCATCTGGGGTGCGATCGCGCTCGGCGCGGTCGGTGCCTGGATCGGCTGCCGTCGCCGCGGGATCCCGCTGCCCGCCTGGGCCGACGCGCTCGCCCCCGGCATTGTCCTGGCCCAGGCCTGCGGCCGCTGGGGCAACTGGTTCAACCAGGAGCTGTACGGCAAGCAGACCGACGTCCCGTGGGCGCTGAAGATCAGCGAGGGCCCCAACCGGGTGGCGGGCACGTACCACCCGACGTTCCTGTACGAGTCGCTGTGGTGCGTCGGCGTGGCGCTCCTGGTGATCTGGGCGGACCGCCGGTTCAAGCTCGGGCACGGGCGGGCGTTCGCGCTGTACGTCGCGGCGTACTGCGCGGGCCGCGCGTGGATCGAGTACATGCGCGTCGACGAGGCCCACCACATCCTGGGCCTGCGGCTGAACGTGTGGACCGCGCTGATCGTGTTCGTGCTGGCCGTCGTCTACATCGTGATCTCGGCGAAGGTGCGGCCGGGGCGCGAGGAGATCGTGGAGCCGGGGGAGCCGGAGGCTCCGGACGCGGTTGATGCCGGGGCGGACGCGGGGTCCGAGGACGCGGGGTCCGAGGACGCGGGGTCCGGTGACCCTGCGGTCGAGTCCGACG
>NZ_JBHVWF010000108.1:0-29384 GCF_042882365.1 Streptomyces sp. NPDC058221
CCCCGGATCACCGGATCCGGGGGCCCTCCCTCACTGCATCACCGCATCCGTCAGTCGCTGACGGTCACCGCCTCCATGGCGACAGAAGCGGTCACGGTGTCCGCAGGCACCTGTTCGGGCGCGGTCCCGGTGTCCTCCGGTACCGGTTCGGGCGCGGTCGCCTCGATCGCGGTCCGCCGTTCGGGCAGCAGGCCGAGCACGGCCTGGCGCTCCGCCTCGCTGGTCGCGTCGTCGTACGGATCGGGGGTGGCCGGCACCTGGATGCGCAGCACCGGGCCGGTGCCGAGCCGTGCGTACCCGCGGCCGGGCGGGACGTCCGGGGTCGGGGTGGTGTGCGGCTCGACGCCCAGCACGGACTCGATCTGGGCGGGGGTGCAGCGGCCGAGCACCACCCGGGCCCGGGTGTGGCTCCGCACGGTGTCACTCAGGCTGTCCAGGCTGTCGAACTGCTCGGTCATGACGACGGTGACGTTGGCGGCCCTGCCGTGCCGCAGGGGCACCTGGAGCAGCTCCTGCGGGTCGGGTCCGCCGTCGGCGGCGGCCAGGTGGCCGAGCACGCTGGGCCGGTCCAGCAGGATCCAGAGCGGGCGCCTGGTGTCCTCCGGGACGGCGTCACCGCACTGCCTGGCCCGGTTGGCCTCGATCAGCCGGCGCTCCGTCTCGTGCGCGGCCCATTCCAGGGTGGCCAGCGCCCCGGCCAGCCCGCACTCCACGGCCAGCACGCCCTCGCGGCCGTTGAAGCATGCGTACTCGCCGGTGCCGCTGCCTTCGATGATCAGGATGTCGCCCTGCTGGAGTACCTGGAGGGCGATGGAGCGCAGCAGCGCGGTGGTGCCGCTGCCGGGCTGACCGGCGATCAGCAGATGCGGCTCCGTGGAGCGTGCGCCGGTCCGCCAGACGACCCCCGGTGCGTCCCGGGTCCCGTCCCCGTCGCTCACCGGGACGGTGCGCTGCACCGCGTCGTCGTCCGTGAAGCCGAGGACGGTCTCGCCGGGGGCGGTGACGAAACGCTGGGCGGTGATCGAGGTGGGCAGGGCGTCGAGCACACTCATGACGAGCTGGTTGCCCTCCTCGTCCCAGCTGAAGTGGTACTCCCGGCCGCGGCCGGACTTGGCGTGCAGCAGCTGCTCGATCCGGGCGCGGGAGGCGGCCTCGCTGTCGGTGAAGTACGCCGGGTACGTCACCCGGAGCCGGGAGACCCGGCCGTCGCCGTCGAACTCGTAGTCGCTGAAGACCTGGTCCCAGTCGCCGCCGTGGGCGAACAGCGGACTGGGGTCGTCAGCCGTGGAGAAGTACGGCACGAGCGCGTCGTACAGAGCCTGCAGGCGCCCGGTCTCCGCCTCGTCAGGGCCGGTCCTGACGGGAGTGCGCTCCCGTCCCTTCCATGCGGCGGCGCCCATCACCGTGACCAGGGCCAGCAGTGACCCGTACGGGATGAGCGCGACCACGAGTACGCAGGCCGCGACGAGGAACAGCGTGGGACCACGCCGGTCCTTGGGCGTCGCGGCCCACTTCTGCCGTCCTGCACCTGCCAGCAGCCGCAGACCACGAGTGATCATGATCAGCGGGTGGAGCACATCGGTGGCGCTGTCGGCGGCCGTGCGCGCGAACTCGCGACTGCGAGTGATCGAAGCGCTGCCGCTGCTCAGAATGCGGGGGAGTGGTCGCCGGGCCACGTCTGTCTCCTGAAGGGGGTGGGAGCGGGAGCGGAGGGTCAGAACTTGATCCCGCCCAGGAGGCCGGCCAGGCTCGCGCCGCCCGCGGTGATGCTCGGTGCGATGGCGGTACCGGCCAGGTAGAAGCCGAACAGGGCGGTGACGAGGGCGTGCGACGCCTTGAGGCCGTCCTTCCTGAAGAACAGGAAGACGATGATGCCGAGGATGACGACGCCTGACATGGAAAGGATCATGAGTGGTTCTCCTGGTTGGGGGGACAGTCACCATGAGTCCTTCCAGGGTCACCGGAAGTATCTATAGGATAAAAGGTGCAAGTGGGTGAAAAATGGGCTTTTTCACTGAACTGGCGGACAGCGTGACGCAGGTCGGGACGGTTTTCGGGGTCACGCATCGCTTCGTCGTCACTGGACGTGATCTTTTGCCGTAGGTGGGCAGGGGCATGTGTGTGTCCGGGCAGTACTCTGTCGATTCACCCGTACGGCCCCGAGGCGGATTCCCCCACGGGCCGGCGGCGGCGAAATCGGTTATTGGAAGGCGGTCCCCCCGATGAGCGAAACCCCTGATCCCGAGGTGGTGGAGCTGGCGACCAAGGTCTTCGACCTGGCGCGCCACGGCGACACCGAGACACTCGCGGCCTACGTCGACGCCGGAGTTCCCGCGAACCTCACCAACGACCGGGGCGACTCGCTGCTGATGCTCGCCGCCTATCACGGACACGCCCTCGCGGTCACGGCTCTGGCCGGCCGCGGCGCGGACCCGGACCGGGCGAACGACCGGGGGCAGACGCCGCTCGCCGGAGCCGTCTTCAAGGGCGAGGACGCGGTGATCGCGGCCCTGCTCGCCGCGGGAGCCGATCCTGCGGCCGGAACACCCTCCGCCCTGGACACCGCACACATGTTCGGCAAGGCCGACCTGCTGGAACTCTTCGGTTCCCGCTGACCGGGTCCGCCGTAAATGTGGTCGCGGTGGCGAAATGGCTGGGTCATCATGACGTCGCGGGCCCGATTCGGGCCACCGACGAGAGGCAGAGGAAGATGGTCTACACCAGGCAGAAGACGGCGGTCGGCCGATCATGTTGCTGCGCGGCCTAGAGGGGCGTCCCGCCCACGTGGAACTGCACAGTCCCGGTTGCGTCGACAGCTTGATGTGAGGCTTTCCCCATGTTCGATCCGTTCATAGCGCCGAGCGGCACCCTGCTCGGCCTGCTGCAGAGGGGCCGTGGCGACGGCACGCTCCACGCGCTCGCCGCACCGCGCCCCGAGGCCCTGGCGGCTCTCAACCACTGCGTCCTGAGCGATCCGCGCCACGACTGGCAGATGGAGAACCGCTCCCTCTACTACGCCCGCCTGTATCTCGACCTCGACGGCGGTATCGAGGAGATCGAGCGGCACCTCGACGATCCCGACGACCACCTCGACACGGACGAGTCACGGACCGGCCTGGCCCTCGCCGTACTCGGCCACCTCGCCTCGTACGGCCGCGACGACGCCCTGGCCCTGCTGCGGCGCTACGCCGCGACCGGTTCCAACTGGGCCTGGGCCCTGGACGAGCTGGCCCTGCGTGACGACGACGCCGGACTCCGTTCCCTCGCCGCGCCCGTGCTCGCCCGCTTCGCCACCGACGCGGAAGGGGCCGCCGAGCTGGCGGCCACGGTCCGTGACGCCTTCGAACCCCGGCCCTGGCGGCTCTGGGCCGACGACCCCCGCGAAGCGGTCGGCGCCCGGGTCAGGGTCGCATCCGAACAGGGCTCGTTCGACCGCTGGCAGCGGCAGATGCGGCCCGGAGGACCCCGCCCCGGCTGGAGCGTCCAGGCCGTTTTCGACTGGGCCCAACAGGGGCTCGACCGGGGCAGCGATCTCCATGTGCCGGCCGCCCGCTGCCTCGCCGCCGTCGCGGGGCCCGAGGACCGGCCCGTGATCGTCGAGGCCGCCCGCAGCGGTCCCGACGGCGCTCGTTGCGCAGCCCTGCACTATCTGACCGAGGCCCAGGATCCGGCCGTGCTCGACCTGATCGAGGCCGCTGCGGTCAGCTCGTCGCGCACGGTCGCCGACGCGGCCGTCGCCGCCTTCGAGCGGATGTGCGGCGAAGCGGCCGTCGACCGCGCCCGGCGCTGGGCCCGACGGCCCGACGCGCTCGGCGCCTCGGCAGCCGGAGTGCTGGCCGGACGCGGCGGCGCACAGGACGCACCCCTGGTCCTCGGCGCGCTGCGCGAAGCCGTACGCGGCGACGGGCCGGACGCTCCCCGGCTGTGGACCCTGGTCGACGGCACCGGACGCCTCGGCATCGCCTGCGCGGCTCCCGTGCTCCGCCACGTCTACCGCGAGACGTCCTCCTCCCACCTGCGGGGCCGGGCCGCCCGCGCACTGGCCGCCACCGACCCCTCCTTCCCCACCGGATTCGCCGTCGAGTGCCTGTGGGACTGCGAGGAGACGACCCGCGAGGTCGCCGCACGCCACGCGGAGACCGGAGACATCAGGGTGGCCGAGCGGCTGCGCCGGCTGGCCGCCGACCCGGCCGAGGAGGCCGAGGTCCAGACGGCCGTGCGCAGCAGGATCGGTCCGGACGCACCCGCCGTCTGACCGGGGCGGGAACAGCAAGGGTGTTGCGCGTCGGGGGCGCGCGGCGCGACGCCGCCGGACCGGCACACGGCCGGGGCGCCACATCACCGAGGCTGTGTGCGGCCGGAGTTGCGGCCCGCGCCGAGGGCCGGTGAGCGGCTGCGGCCGAGGACCGCCGGGCCGCGTGGAGCCGTCCGGGAGGGCATGACCGACTCCGGGGCAACCAGCCGCTTCTGCGCCGTTTCGACCGTTGTCAGTCCGAGGACCTAATCTGTGCAGCGTGACTTCGCCTGCCTACACGGAAAACGCTGCGCCCCAGCTCAGCGCGGGGCCCCGGCCCGCCCCGGGCCCGGCCGCCGACGAGGGGCTCTCGCGGCGGCTGCGCGCGCTCGCCTGCACGGCGCCGCTGCACGACCTCGACGTGCGCAAGGCGAACCTGGCCGGTGAGTTCACCGTCTACGCGATGGCCGAGGTCGCTCTCGCCGCGATCGACCTCGTCACACTCAACATGGACTTCGACACCGGAGCCGACCACGACCAGATAGTGACCAGACTCCTCCCGCGCGTCGCCGCGCAGGCCCCACGCCGCCCGGTCGCCGAGCACGAACGGGTCGCCCGCTGGGTGCTGGAGAACCTGATCAACGTCGGGAGTGTGGACCGCGGCTTCCGCGCCGTCTACGGCACCTTCGGTCCGGACGGCACATACGTCCGCCGGGACTACGACTTCAAGCTGATCGAGGAAGTCCCGGGATACGGCGGCAGCGTCTACCTACGGGCCACCGACGAGGCGGTCAACGTCCTGGTGGGCGCCCTCGACACGGACGTCACCAGCGCCCAGATCGCCGCCGAGGTGAAGCTGGAGGTCCTGATCAGCCGCGGCCGTCTCGCCGACGCCCAGCTCGCCGCCGAGCAGGCCCGCTACCGGACCGTGCAGTACGCGGAGACCCTCCGCAAGACGCTCGACGCGACCCGGCGCAACGTCCGGGCGGTCGACTGGCTCAACGCCGTGCCCGACATGATCGCCGAGGCCCTGGACCACGTCGCCGACCGCTACCGCCACGAGAACGCCATCCTCACCAACATCCGCAAGGCCCGTGACGAGGCCGAGGAGCCCGAGCACAAGCGCCGCGCCGCCGAGCTCGTCGACATCGTGAAGGACTGCATCCGCCGCCACACCCAGCTGCAGTCGCGGCTGCTGGAGGCCGGACCGCTGTTCCGCGCCGAGCAGGACCGGCAGGCGTTCGCCCAGCCGGCCGCCCGCACCGGTCTCGACCTGTACGGACAGCTGCTGGCACCGCTGCTGCCGCTCCCCGTCGAGCAGGCGATCCGCGCCACCGACGCGTTCTTCGCGCACGGCACCGGGCTGCGCACCCCCACCTCCGTGCGGGTCGGTGACCTGGTCGACATGCTGCTGACCCCGCCGCTGGAGCGCGAACACCTGGGCGCCGAGATGCCCGAACCCGATCTGATCGCCACCCCGGCCGACAGCCGCTTCAGCGAGGAACAGCTGGCGAGCGCCATGGAGCTGCTGGATCTGGAGCACGACGCACCGCGCCGCCTCTCCGGCCTGCTGGCCGAGGCCAGGCGGCGTGATCCCGAGCTCCCGTACCTGGTCGCCCTGCTCGCGGTGCACGCGGCGAGCCCGCCGGTCGGCACCGCCTATCGGCAGGGCGAGCGCCGCCTGCTCTTCTCCGTCGACGACGGGACGCAGCTGGAGGACCCCGAATTCGGCGGCGCCGACCTGATCGTGGGCACGGCACTGCTGGACGCGGCCGGCACGACGGCGGACCGCTCGGAGGCCGCATGAGGGCGCCGCGGCCCGACAGGACCGCTGCCGCGAGCACCGCCGCCGGTCCGCACCGCGCGGCGCCCGGGCAGACCCGGCCCGCCCATCCCGTACCGAACCCCGTCCGCAGCAAGGAGCGCCCCTCGTGAGCGACCACCGCGCAGAGCACACCGACGCGTGGGGCGAGCAGACCGCCGCGTACCCGGCCGACCGGACCGCGACCGCACAGCCGGCCGCACCCGCCGCCGTCACCCCGGCCGATGCCGCCGACGCCGCCCGGCTCGTCGCCTTCGGACTCCAGCCCAAGCTGCTGCCCGCCCGCGACGCCGAGTACGCCGAACTGCTGCGCCGCTACCGGGAGGAGCCGGCCTTCGCCCGGCTCGCCGACGCCGTGGCCACCGGGCTCGGCCTCATCGTGCTCGAGGTGTCCACCCGGGCCGGCATGGCCGTCACGGCGGGCGAGGACTCGGTCTTCGCCGTACGCATGGGTGACTACGCCCGCCGGGCCTCCCCGGACTCCGCCGACCGTTTCCTGCACGGGCTCGCCCACCTGGCCGTCGCAGCGATGGCCTTCCCGCGCCCCGAGGATCTCGCCGACGACGCGTACATCGGCCGGATCACGGTCAACGGCGTCGACGCCTTCGTACGCCAGGCGTGCCACCGTCTGGAGGAGCGCGCCGAGGAGCACGGCGACAACACCGACCCGGCCAGTGACGCCCCCGGCCTGGAGGCCGGCTGGCGGGTCTACGCCCGGCGCAGCTCCACCGGAGCGACGAAGGACGCCCGGCGGCTGGCCGGTTCGACCACCGGCATCGTCGGCAAGGCCGTCGCCTTCCTCACCGACTCCGGTTTCCTCCAGCGCACCGGGGACGACGCCGGCGGAGCCTTCCGCACCACCGCCCGCTACCAGTTGCAGGTCCGGGACATGGCAGGAAGCGCCGCCATGGCCGAACTGCTGGAACTGGGCGTGGTACCGGTCACCGACGGGTCCGCGACGCTGCTTCCGCCACCCGACCCCGACGACCTGGAGCTGGCGGCCGACGCAGGCCTGCCCTTCCACGGCTGACCGGCCCCCACGGCCGGCCCCGCCACCGACGTCTCCCTCCCGCTGCCTGAACGACGAGAGTCCGCCGCCATGTACGAGCTGTCCCGGGTCCGCCTCTACTCCATCGGGCCTGCCGGTGCGCGCTACGCCGACACCGTGCTTGACCTGCGCGGGGTCGGCGAGCCAGTGCCCCACCCCGCACCGGCGCAGGCGGAGTTCTTCGAGGAGGAACCGGTCGGCCCGCCGCGCCGCCCCGCCCCCGCCGGAGTGCTCTTCCTGGAGAACGGCGGCGGCAAGTCCGTCCTGCTGAAGCTGATCTTCTCCGTGATGCTGCCCGGTCACCGCAACACCCTCGGCGGCGCCAGCTCGGGCGTACTGCGCAAGTTCCTGCTCGCCGACGACTGCGGACATGTCGCGCTGGAGTGGCAGCACACCCTGACCGGCGAGTGCGTCGTCGTCGGCAAGGTCAGCGAGTGGCGCGGGCGCCAGGTCTCCAACGATCCCAGGAAGTTCGCCGAGGCCTGGTACTCCTTCCGGCCCGGCCCCGGACTCAGTCTCGACTCGCTGCCCGTCGCCGAGGCGACCTCGGTGGGCCGCCCCGCCGAAGGCGTCTCCGGTGCCCGTGGCCGGCGCCGCACCATGAAGGGCTTCCGCGACGCGCTCACCGAGGCGGGCAAGTTCTACCAGCACCTCGACGTGCACTGGGAGGAGATCCACGACCGCTGGAACGAGCACCTCGGCGACATCGGCCTGGACCCCGAACTCTTCCGCTACCAGCGCGAGATGAACGCCGACGAGGGCGAGGCCGCCGGACTCTTCGCCGTCAAGAAGGACTCCGACTTCACCGACCTGCTGCTGCGTGCCGTCACCGACACCCGCGACACCGACGGCCTGGCCGACCTCGTCAGCGGCTTCGGCAACAAACTGGGCCGCCGCGCGGAACTCACCGCCGAGCGCGACTTCACCGCGGGCTCCGTCGACCTGCTCGGCCGCATCGTCGAGGCGACCGCAACGCGCTCGCGGACCCGGGACGTCCACGCCGGAGCCGAGCGTCGCACCCGCACCCTGGCCCGCAGGCTCTCCGCCCGCGCCGCCGAGGAGCGTGGCCGGACCGCGGAGCTCGCCCAGCAGGTCACCGGCGCGGCCCACACCGTCACCGGCGCCGAGCAGACCCGAGGCCGCGCCGCCCTGATCGCCGCCGAACTCGCCTACCGGCATGCCTCCCTGGCCCTCACCGCGGCCGAGAAGAGCGCGGCGGCCCAGCGCAAGGAGCTGGGCGACGCCCGCACCCTGCACTCCGCCTGGCAGGCCGCCGAGGCCGTACTGCGGCACCGTGCCGCCGCCGACCGCGCCGCGCGCGTCGCCGTCGCCATCCGCGAAGCCGAGCGCGACGCGGCCCCGGCACTGGCCGCACGCGCCACCGCGGCGGCCGATCTCGTACGGGCCCTGCACACCGCCGCCGAGGCGGGCGAGAGCGTGGCCAACGAGGAGGAGGCCCGCTCCGAGACCCTTCAGTCCACGGGCGAGGCCGCGCACCGCGACGCCACCACCGCCGCCACCGAGGCCCAGCGTGCCCGCAGCGAGGTCGGCCACCTGCGCCAGCGTCTCGCCGAGGTCGAGCAGGAGACCGCCGAAGCGGTCCGGGCCGGCTGGCTCGACGACACCGCACCCAACGCCGACCCGGCCCGTGCGGCCCTCGCCGCGAACGACGCCGAACAGTCCGCGGTGGCCGCCTGGGACACCGCACGCGAGGCCGCGGGCTCCGCGGCGGACCGGTCCCGGCAGGCAGCAGCCGCCGAGAGCCGCGCCGAACTCGCCGCGGCACGGGCCGCCGACGGCGCGCGTGCCGCAGAGCAGGCCTACGAGGCCGAGCTCAGGGCGGCCGAGTCGATCGCCGCCGAGCACCGTCTCGCCGACCTGCTCGGCCTGCCCACGCAGAGCAGCGGCGTACCCCGGCCGAGGCGCGGCGCGACCGGGCCCGAATCCGAGAGCGGGACCGGCACCGAGGAGCGGGAACCCACCCAGGAGGGCCCGGACGGGGACGGACCGGCAGCCGGCACCGCAGGCGACGGCACGGAACTCGCCGCGCACGGCACCCACACCGTCACGGCCCGCCAGTCCCGCGCGGCCGAACAGCCGCTCAACGCAGCCGAGTTCGACCGCAACGCCGACGAGCTGCGCGAGCTCCTCGACCAGGGCGTCAGCTCTGCCGAACGCCGTCTCTTCGAGCTGCGCACCGCGGCCGCCGACGACTCCCGCATCCTGGGTGCGCTCGGCGACGGCGGACTGCTGCCGCCCGGCCCCGACGTCCTCGCGACCGTCGAGTACCTCGGCGAGCACGGCATCCCCGCCCTGCCCGGCTGGCGCTACCTCGCCCAGGCCGTCGACCCCGCCGACCACGCCGTCGTCCTCGCGGCCCGCCCCGAACTCGTCGACGGCGTGGTCATCACCGACCCGGACGCACACGCCCGAGCCCGTGAGGTCCTCGCCGCCGCCGCCCTGCTGCCGCGTTCCGCAGTGGCCGTCGGCACCGCCGCTGCCCTGCTCGCACCCGTCCCGGAGCCCGGCACCGGCTCCGCCGCGAACGGCGAGGGGGTCTTCCTCGTCCCGCCGAACCCGGCCATGCACGACGAGCATGCCGCGGACGAGGAGCGGCACGCGCTCAGGAGCCGTGCCGCCGCTCGCGACGAGGACATCCGCACCCTCGCGGCCCGTCTCACCGCCGACCGCGCGCTCGCCGCCCGGATCGGCTCCTGGCGGGTGGACTGCCCGCCCGGCAGGCTCACCGAACTGGCGGAAGCGGCCGGCAGTGCCCGTACGGCCGCCGAGACGGCCGAGGCCGCGCTCGCCGAGGCCCGTACCGTGCGCGCCGAGGCCGACGAGTCCGCCGCGGACGGTGCCCGGGTCCGCGACGAGCGCCAGGAGGCCGCCCAGCGCGCCCGCCGGGCCGCCGACGCACTCGCCGGACTTGCCTTCCGCCTCCGCGAACGGGCGGGCTGGCAGACGAAGCTGCGCGAGCTGGTCGACGAGGCAGCGGAGTCCGAGGCCCGCGCCACCGCCTGTCTGGAGCGCGCCAGAGCCGCCGACGAGGACCGCAGGGCCGCCCAGCGCGCCGCCGACGACGCCCGCAGGACCGCCCGCGCCCTGCGGGCGGAGCGGGCCGAGATCGCCGGTGCGCCCGAGCACCTCCCGGAGCCCGCACCGGATGCCCCGCGCCACGCGCTGCCCGCCCTGCGCGAGGCCTACCGGGCGGCGTCCCAGCTCTACGAGAAGGTCGGCGTCGGCGCGGATCTGCGCGCCGAACAGTCCCGGGCGGAGAGCGACGAGAGCGCCGCACTGGCCGAGCTCGACCGGCTCACCAACAAGGTCCGCACCCGGGCCGCCCAGCTCCTGGAAGGGACGGACGGCGCCGACGGCCCGTCCCGGCAGGCGGCCGTCGCCCGCGCCGAATCCCTGGTCCAGCTCCTGGAGACCCGTGCGTCGGCCGCCAGCGAGCAGCTGGGCAGGCTCCGCGGCGAAGCCGAGCGGCTGGCCCCGGCCGACGGCGAGAGCCTCCACACCGAACTCCCGGGCGAACAGGTCCCCGCCGACGCCGAACAGGCCCAGGCACTCCTGCGCACCGCCACGGCCGAGCTGGCCTCCGCCACCGCGTCCCTGGACACCGCCAGGGCGGCCCACGCCGAGCTGCTGCACGCCCACCGCACCGCCGAGGACTCCGCCGGCGGCTTCGACGAGACCGCGGCCCTGCTGCGCGACCTCCTCAGGGACCACGGCGACGACGAACCCGAGACCCCCGAGCCGTACCCCGGCAGCCTCGACGAGGCCCGGCAGTCCGCCGCCGAGGCCCGGCGCTCACTGCGCGGCTGCGCCGCCGACCTGTCCACCGCGGAAGCGGCGGTACGGGAGGCGAGCGATGTACTGGTCCGGCACGCCAACTCCACCCGCTACGAGCAGGTCCGCACCCCGGCCCGCCAGCAGATCCGTGAACTCCCGGCCGCCGCACTGCCCGAGCACGCGGAGACGTGGGCCATCGCCTTCGCCCCCAGGCTCCGGGTCCTCACGGACGAACTGGCCCAGCTGGAACGCAACCGCGACTCCATCGTCGACCGGCTGCGCGGCCTGGTGGACTCCGCGCTCACCACGCTCCGCTCCGCCCAGCGGCTCTCCCGGCTCCCCGAGGGACTGGGGGAGTGGTCCGGTCAGGAGTTCCTCCGTATCCGCTTCGAGGAGCCCGACCAGGCGACGCTGACCGAACGGCTCGGCGAGGTCATCGACGAGGCCACCAAGGCGGCCCTGAAGAAGAACTCCGACCTGCGCCGGGACGGCATGTCCCTGCTGCTGCGCGGCGTGCAGGCGGCGCTGGAGCCCCGGGGCATCGCCGTGGAGATCCTCAAGCCGGACGCGGTGCTGCGCGCCGAACGGGTCCCGGTCGGGCAGATGGGAGACGTCTTCTCCGGCGGCCAGCTGCTGACCGCCGCCATCGCCCTGTACTGCACGATGGCCGCACTGCGCAGCAACGACCGGGGCCGCGACCGGCACCGGCACCAGCACGCGGGAACGCTGTTCCTGGACAACCCCATCGGCCGTGCCAACGCCACCTATCTGCTGGAGCTCCAGCGTGCCGTGTCGGACGCGCTGGGCGTGCAACTGCTCTACACCACAGGGCTGTTCGACACGACGGCGCTCGCCGAATTCCCCCTGGTGATCAGGTTGCGCAACGACGCCGATCTGCGGGCCGGGCTGAAGTACATCAGCGTCGAGGAGCACCTGCGCCCCGGACTGCCGCAGCAGGACCCGGGAGCCGAGACGGTGCACGGGGAGATCACCGCCACCCGCATGTTCAAGCGCACCGCGCCTGCGCCCGAGGCGCTCCCGGCCCCCGCCGCGAGCCCGTCCGCCGAAGACGTGCCGGATACGGCCCCGGAACCGGATACCGCCCCGCAGCCCGGCACGGACCGATAAGGAGAAGCGCGGGCTCGACCGGCCTGCTGCGCTCCGGCGGCGCCTCGCGCTCAGTCAGCCGCGCGGCCCGGTCGTCACCGGCGCTCAGGCCCGGGACAGCCTGCGCGCAGCGCCCCGCCGGCGTATCCGCGCACTGTCCCGCTGCTCGGTCCGGGCGGCGCGCCTGGCTCTGCGCCTCTCGCGGCGCAGCTGCCGGGCGGAGCTGCTCGGTATCGACACCACGCCGTTGCGCTGGTTCCACACCTGCCGGGTGACCCACACATCCAGTACCGACCAGGTCGCGACGACCGTACTGGCCACGCTGCTCAGCACCATCGGGAAGGCCAGCCAGGACCCTGTCAGCGTGGACAGGAAGGCCACCATCGCCTGGATGATCGTCAGTGACATGATCAGCACGGCCCGCACGGCCGACCTGCGCACCGGGTCAGGCATCCGCCGCCGCAGCGCGGGCTCCTCGACCCAGAGCGGCTGCCGGGGGATCACCGGCCGCCCCGGCGCCACCGCGGGCTCCGGACCCTGCGCCGCCCGGGCCGGCGCCGCCGTGCCATGACGCTCTTGCGTGTCCAAGGACTTTCAACTCCCCACCGCTGTCCGACTTCAGGGTTGCTGCCCGGCATGCACCGTTTCTACGCGGACGGAACGCCCCGTCCTGCCGAACGCGCCCCTTCAGCCCCCTTACCCCCGTACAGACAGACGAGTGCCAGGCTGTGAAGATTCCCCCGAACCGGCACGGAACGAAGAATTCCAGCCAACTGGAGCGGAGAGGGATGTGGGGCTCTGGCTGGACCCTTCTGTCTCTTTCGCGAATTTCATCTCCAGGAATACCAGGACAACCCATGGTCAACTCCCAGCAAGGCGGCCGAAAATCGTCCGGACAGGCCTTCGAGTTGTCTGTGTGTCAGTAGTAGGCTCGCGCCGTTTGTTGACGGAACACCATCACCGCCCCGCGGGGCCGAGCTGGGGGAGGCCATGCGCTTTCGCGGAAAGTCCATCCGCAGGAAGATCGTGGCGTTGCTTCTGGTGCCGCTCGTCTCCCTCACTGCACTATGGGGGTTCGCCACCTATCTGACCGGTCGCGAGGCCGGCCAGCTGATGAGCGCGAGCACCGTGGTGGAGAAGATAGGCCACCCCCTTGAGGACACCGTCCGCGCCATCCAGAACGAGCGCCGGCAGACCCTCGTCTACCTCGCGGACCCACGCGCCTCCGACGCCCTGCCGGTCCTGCGCCACCAGCGCGCGGCCACCGACCGGGTCGTGGAACAGGTCAACAGGAGCGCCCGGCAGAAGGACATCCGGGACGCACTGCGCCCCGAAGCGGAGACCGAGCTCAGCTCGGTCCTGGGCGCCGCCGAGGGCCTGCAGGCGCTCCGCGACTCCGTCGACAAGCGCACCATCGGCCGGGCCAAGGCGATGGACTACTACAACGGACTCATCGACCCCGCCTACCGCTTCCTGACCGGTCTCCACGTCATGGAGAACGTGTCGATGGACAAGCAGGTCCGCGCGCTGGCTGGCGTCTCGCGCGCCCGCGAAATGCTCGCCAGGGAAGACGCACTCGTCGCCTCGGGTCTCCTCGCGGGGCGGCTGACAGCCCCCGAACTCCGGCAGATCTCCGACCTCGTCGCCAAGCGCGGACTGCTGTACGAGATCAACCTCGATGTGCTCCCCGCCTCGGAGCGCCGCCGCGTCGAGCAGTACTGGGCGAGCCCGGACAGTGAGCCCCTGCGCTCCGCAGAGGAGAAGCTCATCTCCCAGGGCCCCACCCGGGACCCCAGAACGGTCGACGCCGCACGCTGGCAGGAAGTCGCCCCGCCGGTCCTGGACCGGCTGGCCAACGACTCGACCGAGATGAACAACCGCTTCCAGGACCGCGGCCGGCCCGCCGGCTACGGCGTCCTGATCAAGGCGGGCATCGCCGGCGTACTGGGATTCCTGGCCCTGCTCGTCTCCGTCTTCGTCTCCGTGCGCATCGGCCGCGAACTCGTCCGCGACCTCTCACGTCTGCGCAAGGACGCACACGAGGTCTCCGGAGTGCGCCTGCCGAGCGTGATGCGCCGCCTCGCCGCGGGTGAACACATCGACGTCGAGACCGAGTCCCCGCACCTGCGCTACGAGCGGGACGAGATCGGCCAGGTCGGGCAGGCCCTCAACATCCTGCAGCGGGCCGCGGTCGAGGCCGCGGTCCGGCAGGCCGACATGCGCCGCGGGGTGTCCGAGGTGTTCGTCAACCTCGCTCGCCGCAACCAGGTGCTGCTGCACCGCCAGCTGACCCTCCTGGACAGCATGGAGCGCCGGACCGAGAACACCGAGGAACTCGCCGACCTGTTCCGCCTCGACCACCTGACCACGCGTATGCGGCGCCACGCCGAGGGCCTGGTGATCCTCTCCGGAGCCGCACCGTCCCGGCAGTGGCGCAAGCCCATCCAGCTGATGGACGTGGTGCGTGCAGCGGTCGCCGAGGTGGAGGACTACGAACGCATCGAGGTCCGCAGGCTGCCGCGGATCGGAGTGGGCGGTCCCGCCGTCGCCGACCTCACCCACCTGATCGCCGAACTCCTGGAGAACGCCACGGTGTTCTCGCCCCCGCACACAGCGGTCCAGGTGCACGGCGAGCGTGTGGCCAACGGATTCACCCTGGAGATCCACGACCGCGGGCTCGGCATGCCCCCGGAACTCCTGCTGGACGCCAACCTCCGGCTCGCCGAGACACCCGAGTTCGAGCTGTCCGACACCGACCGGCTCGGTCTCTTCGTCGTGAGCCGGCTGGCCCAGCGGCAGAACGTCCGGGTGTCGCTGCAGACCTCGCCCTATGGGGGCACCACCGCGGTCGTCTTCATCCCGGGGGCGCTCCTGACCGACGCACCCGAGTCGCACGGCACCGGATTCCGCCTCGACCGCAGGTCCGAGAAGGCGGTCACCAGCAGCAGGCCGGGCCGCGACGCGGCGGGCGGCGACAAGGAAGGCGCCGGCACGTATCCCCGTGCCACCGACGGCCGCACTCCCAACGGCCTCTCACCGGTGCCCACCGGCCTGGGGGACCCGGAGCTGCTGAACGGCCCGGTCGAGCTCGAAGGCCCGGTCGGCCCCCTGGACTTCGCCAGCGACCCGGTCCTCGAAGCCGTCGCCGGATCCGGGATCGACCCGGTACTGGACGGGGTGTCCGACCTGGAGGACACCGAGAGCGAGCGCGGCGGCATCTTCCGGGCCCGTGAGTTCCGGCGCGACGGCGAGCGCGACCAGCATCAGCAGGCCGCCGACCTGGCCGAGGATCCGGACGGTGTCCGGGACCTGCGCCCGGACGGCATCAGGCCGCTGCCCCGCCGCAAACCGCCGACCCTGGTCACCGACCGGGGCCGCCGGATCGACGAGAACGGCCGCGCCCACCCCGCGGCCGCCGACCCGCAGAGCACGCGCCCCGCACCGGACCGGCCCGGCGGGCCCCGGCAGTCCGACGGTTCCCGGGAACGCACCGGGCAGCCCACCCCCCTGGTGCCGGCGCCCCGCTCGGAGACACCCGCCAGGGCCCCGGTGCGCGCTGCGGAGACGGTCGGCGGGCTGCCGCGCCGGATCCGGCAGGCCAGCCTCGCCCCGCAGCTCCGCGAAGGATCCCCCGGCCGCACCGCCGAGCCGGACCCGGTGGAGCCGGTGGAGGACATCGAGCGCGACGCCGACGAGGTTCGGGCCCGCATGGCCTCGCTCCAGCGCGGCTGGCAGCGCGGCCGCCTGCAGAACGCCGAGGACGCGACCGGCCCCGGTGACACAGCACAAGGAACCACTCCGGGAGGGGACGGTCCATGACCGCACCGAACGCCGCAGCACCCAACTCAGCACGCCAGGGGTCCGGTGAGCTCAACTGGCTCCTCGACGAACTCGTCGAGCGCGTCGCCAGCATCCGCAAGGCGCTGGTGCTCTCCAGCGACGGCCTCCCCACCGGCGCGTCCAAGGACCTCACGAGGGAGGACGGCGAGCATCTGGCGGCCGTGGCCTCCGGGTTCCACAGCCTCGCCAAGGGGGTGGGGCGGCACTTCGACGCAGGCCGGGTCCGCCAGACCGTCGTCGAACTCGACGAGGCGTTCCTGTTCGTCACGGCGGCCGGCGACGGCAGCTGTCTTGCCGTGCTCGCCGACTCCGACTCGGACGTCGGGCAGGTGGCGTACGAGATGACGCTGATGGTCAAGCGTGTCGGCGCCCACCTGGCCAACTCCCCGCGGGCGACCGGTCTGCCCTCCGGAGGGTGAGTGGATGGCATGAGCGCCGACTCCTCCGGTTCCCCGGCCGCTCCCGGCGGCCCGCAGTCCTCGCGCTGGTACGACGCCGACGCGGGGCCGGTCGTCCGTCCGTACGCGATGACGCGGGGACGTACCAGCAGCGCGTCCCGTCATCGTCTCGACCTGATCGCGATCGTCGTCCCCGAACCCGCGGCCGACGATCCCGGCCGGGACCAGACACTCTCGCCCGAACATGTGGAGATCGTCGAACTGTGCAGCGGCATGCCCCAGTCGATCGCCGAGCTCGCGGCCGGTCTGGACCTCCCCGTCGGGGTGGTCCGGGTGCTGGTCGGTGACCTGGTCGAGGACGAGCTGGTGCATGTGACCCGTCCCGTTCCGCCGGCCGAGCTGCCGGACGTGAACATTCTTCGCGAGGTGATCAATGGCCTTCGGGCGCTCTAGCCGCAACAGGCGGCCCGTGGAGCCCGTTACCCTCAAAATCCTGGTGGCGGGCGGCTTCGGAGTGGGCAAGACAACCATGGTGGGCGCGGTCAGTGAGATCAGGCCGCTGCGTACGGAGGAGAGGCTGACGGAGGCCGGGCGTCCGGTGGACGACCTGCACGGTGTCGAGGCGAAGACCACGACGACGGTGGCCATGGACTTCGGGCGGATCACGCTCCGCGAGGACCTGGTGCTGTATCTCTTCGGCACCCCGGGGCAGGACCGGTTCTGGTTCCTCTGGGACGAACTCGCCCAGGGCGCGCTGGGAGCGGTCGTGCTGGCGGACACCCGGCGTCTGGAGGACTGCTTCGCGGCGGTCGACTACTTCGAACGCCGGGCGATCCCCTTCGCCGTCGCCGTCAACTGCTTCGAGGGAGCCGACCGGTTCCCCACCGCGACGGTACAGGCGGCGCTCGACCTGGATCCGGAGGTGCCGGTGCTCCTGTGCGACGCGCGGGACCGCTCGTCCGTACGGGATGTGCTGGTGGCCGTCGTCGAGCACGCGCTGGCTCGCGCGGACGCACTGCGCGAACCGGCCACGACGTAGCCGCGGAGGCGGCCGGACGGCACCGGAACACGGCACGTACCCCCGCCGACAGGGGTACGTGCCGCGCGTCGTGGGACCGGCCGCGGCGATTGGGAATGGAAGTGTTCACCGCCCCTGAGGGAGCGTCAAGGGCGTGGACGGCAAAGGCAGTCGAAGGTGTGCGCCGGAGCGGGGCGGACCGGTTTCAGCGGACCGCGACGACCGCCGAGCCATGGCCGAACAGCCCCTGGTTCGCGGTGATACCGGCCCGCGCCCCCGGAATCTGACGTGCACCCGCCGTGCCGCGCAGCTGCCAGGTCAGCTCGCAGACCTGGGCGATCGCCTGCGCCGGCACCGCTTCGCCGAAGGAGGCAAGACCACCGCTCGGGTTCACCGGGATGCGCCCGCCGAGCGCCGTCGCACCCTCGCGGACGAGCGCCGCGCCCTCGCCCGCCGGGCACAGCCCGATGTCCTCGTACCACTCCAGCTCCAGCGCCGTGGACAGGTCGTACACCTCGGCCAGCGAGAGGTCCGACGGCCCGATCCCGGCTTCCTCGTAGGCCGCCAGCGCGATGGAGGCGCGGAAGCTCCTGGTCGCGGGCTGCACGGCGACTGCCGAATCCGTCGCGATGTCCGGAAGGTCGAGCACCGCCTTCGGATACGTCGGCGTGACGGTCGAGACGGCACGGATACGGACCGGATCCCGGGCCCCGTGACGCCGGGCGAACTCCATGCTGGACAGCACCAGCGCCGCCGCGCCGTCGGAGGTGGCGCAGATGTCCAGCAGCCGCAGCGGATCGGCGACCACCGCGGAGGCGGCGACCTGCTCGGCGCTCACCGGTGCCCGGTAGCGGGCGTTGGGGTTGAGCGCGCCGGCCGCCGCGTTCTTCACCTTGACCAGCGCGAAGTCCTCCGGAGTGTCCCCGTGCACAGCCATGCGGCGACGGGCGTAGAGGGCGAAGTACGCGGGGTTCGTCGCACCGAGCACCCGGAACCGCAGCCAGTCCGGGTCGTCGGGCCGCTCGCCGCCCGCCGGGGCGAAGAACCCCTTGGGTGCCGCGTCCGCACCCACCACCAGCACCACATCGGCCATTCCGGCCAGGATCTGCGCCCTGGCGGTGTTCACCGCCTGGGCGCCCGATGCGCAGGCCGCGTACACACTGGTGACCCTGGCGCCCTGCCAGCCCAGCGCCTGCGCGAACGTCGCCCCGGCCACGTATCCCGGATATCCGCCGCGCACGGTGTCCGCACCGACCACGGACTGCACGTCCGGCCAGTCGATGCCCGCATCGGCGAGGGCGTTGCGGGCCGCCGTCGTGCCGTACTCCACGAATCCGCGTCCCCACTTGCCCCAGGGGTGCATCCCCGCCCCGAGGACGGCCACGTCCCCGCTCATCGCGCACCGCCCTCGTGGCCGGTGTCCACGGGCCGCCAGTGCCAGGTCGTCCACTCCGTGCCGTCGTCGTCCGGATCCGTGCCCAGCACCCCGGGCACGACCTCGACCGTCATCCCGACAGCGAGATCCGCGACACCGACCCCGGGCGCGGCCTGTCCGAGCACCACCATCCGCTCGGCGGCGAGCTCGACCGCCACCAGCGTGTACGGCTCCCAGGGCACATCCGGGTCGGAGAGGTAGGGGGCCGGCGGGCGATAGCGGCCGTCGGTGTACGACCAGACCGTGCCGCGCCGGGACAGCGGGACCTCGGCCGGCTCGCCGCCCGTGCAGCCCGGATTGCGGCAGAAGCCGTCCTGGCGCGGGAAGAAGACCGAGGAGCAGAGCGGGCATCGGGTGCCCAGCAGCCGGAAGTCCCCGTCGGGGCCGTCGTCGGTGAACCACCCGGCCACCACGGGTATGCGTTTGCGCGGCAAAGGCCCTCCCCAGCACTGGATCTGACGGAACGTCAGAAGTGTGCCACGGTCAGCTGTTGTCGGCGAGCCACTTGGCGGCGGTCTCTGCGAGCTCCCGGTCGCGGCCGGCCAGCATCATCCGGATCATCTGCACGTCGCCGCGCAACGACCAGGCCGGATGCCCGAAGGAGGCCGGGTTGTTCTTCTCGATCAGAAAATGTGCGGGCCAGGCGGTCCCGTACCCGATCAGCGGCAGCGCCGCCGCATACCGCCTGCGTCCGCGCGCCAGACCGTAGGCGGTGATCGCGAGACCGGTCAGGGTGCCGGTCAGATGGACCCAGCGAGTCGCCGCCCGGGAGTGCATCGCGACGTAATAGGGCCAGAATTCCTCGTACGTGTCGAACGTCTGCTGTGACATACGGGCACGGTAATGGCTGAAACGGCAACCGGATACGCCCGGTTCGCGTCCGAGAAGAAGAGCGGGTGGCCGGAACCCACGGGGGTGGTCCCGGTCACCCGTTCCTCCGTTTCGGGTTTCAGTGGCCGGCGACGGACCTGCGGGCCACCGGGAAGTCGAAGTAGGTGTCCGGGAACACCTCCGGCGTGAAGGTGTAGTGCCACCACTCCTCGGCCAGATTGATGAATCCGGCGTCGGTCAGCGTCTTCTTCAGGAACTGCCGGTTGGCGCGCTGCACCCCCTGGATCCGCGGATCGTCCGTGTGCGAGAGCGTGTCGAAACAGTCGAATCCGGTGCCCATGTCGACCGAGTTGTCCGGGAAGCGCTCGGCCTGCGGTGCGTAGCAGGGCACCAGCTCCTGACCCGGCCGGTACGGCGCGGTAGGCAGGGCCGGCAGCTTCACCAGCGTCAGGTCCACCGTGCTGCCCCGGCTGTGCCCGGACTTCTCCGCGATGTAACCGTCGGCGAACAGCCGGGTCTTGTCGACCCGCGGATAGAACTCGCCCTTCATGGTCTCGTCGTCGAGGTCCTTCGCCCACCGGACGAAGTGGTCGACGGCCCGCTGGGGCCGGTAGCAGTCGTACACCTTCAACGAGTAGCCCTGACGCAGCAGCCGGAGCTGGGTCCGGTGCAGCGCCTGGGCCGCGGGCCGGGTCAGGATGCAGAGCGGTTCGCGGTAGCCGTCCACCGGTTCACCCATGAAGTCGTGCGCGGTGGGGTAGCGCATCTCCTGGATGATCGTGGGATCCACCGCACGCAGTGAGACGAACTCCTGGGGGGCTTTCGGCTCGGGCTTCGCCTGTGCCACCGGGGCGGCGGCGGTGACGGCGAGCAGAGTGGCGGCAGTGGCTGCCAAGACACGGAGAGCGGAAGCGATACCTGTCATGAGCACATCGTCCACCAGTCCGGCGGTGCCGGGGAGGAGATCGGATACAGTCCGCGCGTGTCCGAGACGACGAGAGATCCCGAGAAGCCCGAGATGCCCGTGAAGGACTCCCACTGCGGGAGCTGCGGAGCCGTGTACACCGGCCTCGCGTCCCCGGACGCCTGGCCCCGCACCTGCACCGCCTGCGGCGCCGTCGCCTACCGCAACCCGCTGCCGGTCGCCGTGGCCCTGCTCCCCGTCACCGACGCGGACGGCACCGGACTGGTCGGCATCACCCGCACCATCGAACCCTGCCTCGGCGGACGCGCACTCCCCGGTGGTTTCGTCGACCACGCCGAGGACTGGAAACACGCGGTCGTACGTGAACTCCGCGAGGAGACCGGCATCGAGGCCCACCGGGACGACGTCCGGCTCGCCGACGCCCTCAGCTCCCCGGACGGACACCTCCTCCTGTTCGGCCTGCTCCCGGCCCGGCCGGCAGCCGCCCTTCCCCCGTCCGTGCCCACCGACGAGACCTCCGGCTACGACGTGCTGCGCGCCCCCGAAACGCTGGCGTTCCCGCTCCACACGGAGGCCGTCCGCTCCTGGTTCGCCGGCCGCTACCGCTGACCCCGGTCACAGCCCCCGCACCCGCACCGGGCAGTCCACCAGCCCCTCCTCACCATCCCGCTCCACCACGACCCGCCCGTCCACCAGCCGCGACGTGTACCGCTCCACCACCGCCGGCTCCCAGCCGTCCCCCATGTCACGCACCACCGAACCGCCACCGCCGCGCCCCTGGACCGGGGCCCACACCTCCAGCTCAAGCCCGCCGTCCGCGCCCCGCACCGGAATCACCGACCCGGCCCGCGCCAGTACCGGCACCCGCGACAACGGCGCGTCGACCACCACCTGACCGGGCCCCTCGTACACCGCGCCGGTCGCCGTGTCGTACCACCGCCCGGGCGGCAGCCGCACCGCCCGCTCACCCATCCCCGGCCCCAGCACCGGCGCCACCAGCAGCGCGTCACCCAGCAGGTACGCGTCCTCGCACTCCCGGAGCGCGCGGTCGCCCGGCGCGGCCCACCACAGCGGGCGCACGTAGGGCGCACCTGTCAGCCGGGCCAGATGCGCCAGCGTCACCCAGTACGGGCGCAGCCGCTCCCGCTCCACCAGCACCTCCCGCGCGGCGTCGAGCACCCGCGGCCCGAACTCCCACGGCTCCCGCCGCCCCGCGTCGATCGCCGCATGCGTACGGAACAACGGCAGATACGCCCCCAGCTGGAACCACCGCAGATACATCTCCGGCGACGGCGACCCGTCGAACCCGCCCACGTCCGGCCCCGAGTACGGCACCCCGCACAGCCCGAGGCCCAGCACCAGCGACAGGGATGCCCGCAGCCCGGGCCAGCCCGTCGACACATCACCGGACCAGGTACCCCCGTACCGCTGCATGCCCGCCCAGCCGGAACGCGAGAACAGGAACGGCCGCTCCTCCGGACGCAGCCGGGCGAGCCCCTCGTACCCGGCGCGCGCCATCGCGAGGCCGTACACGTTGTGCGCCTCACGGTGATCACCGCCACGCCCCTCCAGCGAGTGCCGCGCCGAACGGGGCAGCGACGGGTCACCGAACGCGGCGAACGACACCGGCTCGTTCATGTCGTGCCAGATACCCGAGAACCCCTGCGCCAGCCGCTCCGCGTACAGCCCGCCCCACCACTCGCGCACCCGGGGATCGGTGAAGTCCGGGTACACGCACTCACCCGGCCACACCTCCCCGCGCGCGATCCGCCCCAGGCCGTCCCGGACGAACGCCCCCGAAGTCCCCACCTCCGCACCGGTGTCGAACACCGCGTTCCCCGGCGCGGCGGCGACCGCCGGGTCCACGATCGACACCAGCCGCACCCCGTCCCCGCGCAACTCCTCGGCCAGCCCCGGCAGATCGGGGAACCGTGCACGGTCCACCGTGAACACCCGGTGCGCGTCGAAATGGTCGATGTCCAGATGCAGCACGGACAACGGCAGCCCCCGCTCCCGGTACCCCGCCACGATCCGCCGCACCTCCCGAGCGCTCCCGAAACCCCACCGGGCATGCTGCGGACCCAGCGCCCACGACGGCGGCAGCGCCGGCGCCCCGGTCAGCGCCGTCCAGCCCTGGAGCACCCTGGCCGGAGTGCCGGCCACCACCCAGCAGCGAAGCGGCCCGCCGTCCACCCGCACCTCGGACATCCCCGGACGGTCATGACCGGAGCCCGCGCCCTCCTCTCCCTCGCGCAGCGTCACCCGCCCCGGCCAGGAGTTGTCGTGGAACGCCAGATGCGTCCCCGCGTCCGAGACCACCAGCTGAACGGGCATCGTCAGGTACAGCGGATCGTCGCCCGGACCGAACCGGCCGCCCGGATCGGTGTTCCACAGCCCGTACTCGCCGTCCCTGAGCCGCGGCCCCGCGGCGCGCCCGCCGAGCCCGAAGAACCGCGCGTCCGCCGGAACCTCGGACCGCTGCACCCATCGCGCGGCTCCGCCCGCCACCGGCTCCCACCACCGGGGCGGCAGTTCCCGACGGAGCACCACTCCGCCCGGCGTCCGCAGCTCCACCGCTCCGTGCCGGGAGACCGCCACGGTCAGCCGCTCCGACACCACCTGCCACCCGCCGTCCTTGTCCGGCTCCAGAACGGCCCGCGGATCGGCGTCGGGAGCCGGCCCCGGCAGGGCGTACGACGGCAGCGGCTCCGCACCGTCCCACCCCCAGAAGACCGCACCGCCCACCGCCACCCGGATGCTCAGCTCCGAACGTGCGAACCGCACCACCCCGCCGCCCGGCCCCGGCTCCGCCCCCACCACGGCCCCCGGCACCCGCGCCCGCTCCGGGCCGCGCCGCGGCAGCGACCTGGCATCCGCCCGCGAGCGCCGCCACGCCGACCGCACCGTACGCAGCCCCCGCTTCGAACCGACCAACTTCACCGAGCGCACCAGGTCACGACCGTTCATGCGGCTCACCCTGCCATCAGCCGGGGCGGGAGCGGGATTTGTTCAACTTCCGTTCACCCGCAGCCGGGCCCGGGCCCTGCACGCCCCGGACACGCACCGGACGTGGCCGGGCCACATATCCGGACACGCGGCCACGGGCGGGCAGCCCTGGTGCGAAAGACGATCACATGGCATCGTCCGTGAAAGCCGCCTCACGCGCACACCCCAGCACGTGCGCGCGACCCACGCAGACCCGCGTACCCCGTACAGCCAGGGAGCCGACCCATGACCTCAGCAGCCGACGAAGCCCCCCTCTGGCAGCCCGGCCCGGACCGCATCGCGGCCGCGGCCGTCACCCGCTTCCAGAAATGGGCGGCCGAGCGCCACGGAGCACCGGCCGAGGGCGGTTACGCGGCGCTGCACCGCTGGTCCGTCGCGGAGCTCGACACCTTCTGGCAGGCCGTCGCCGAATGGTTCGGCGTGCGGTTCTCCACCCCGTACGAGACCGTCCTCGGCGAGCGCACCATGCCCGGCGCCCAGTGGTTCCCCGGCGCCACCCTCAACTACGCCGAACACGCGCTGCGCACCGGCGAGGACCCCCTCCGGGCCGGCGCGCCCGCGCTGCTGCACGTGGACGAGACCCACACCCAGATCGCCACCTCCTGGTCCGAGCTCCGCCGCCGCGTCGGCTCGCTCGCCGCCGAACTCCGCGCCCTGGGCGTCACTCCCGGCGACCGCGTCAGCGGCTACCTCCCCAACATCCCGGAGGCGGTCGTCGCCTTCCTCGCCACCGCGGCCGTCGGCGGCGTCTGGACCTCCTGCGCCCCCGACTTCGGCGCCCGCAGCGTCCTCGACCGCTTCCAGCAGGTCGAACCCGTCGTCCTGTTCACCGTCGACGGGTACCGCTATGGCGGCAAGGAACACCACCGCACCGACACCGTCGCCGAACTGCGCCGCGAACTGCCCACCCTGCGTGCCGTCGTCCACATCCCGCTGCTGGGCACCGACGCGCCCGAAGGCGCCCTCGACTGGTCCGCCCTCACGGCTGCGGACACCGAACCCGTCTTCGAGCAGGTCCCCTTCGACCACCCGCTGTGGGTCCTCTACTCCTCCGGCACCACCGGGCTCCCCAAGGCCATCGTCCAGTCCCAGGGCGGCATCCTGCTCGAACACTTCAAGCAGATCGGCCTGCACTGCGACCTCGGCCCCGAGGACCGGTTCTTCTGGTACACCTCCACCGGCTGGATGATGTGGAACTTCCTCATCTCCGGCCTCCTCACCGGCACCACGCTCGTGCTCTACGACGGAAGCCCCGGCTACCCGGACGTCAGCGCCCAGTGGCGCGTCGCCGAACAGACCGGCGCCACCCTGTTCGGCACCTCCGCCGCCTACGTCATGGCCTGCCGCAAGGAGGGCGTCCACCCGGGACGCGACTTCGACCTCTCCCGCGTCCAGTGCGTCGCCACCACCGGCTCCCCGCTCCCGCCCGACGGCTTCCGCTGGCTCCACGACGAAGTGGCCGACGACCTGTGGATCGCCTCCGTCAGCGGCGGCACCGACGTCTGCAGCTGCTTCGCCGGAGCGGTGCCCACCCTCCCCGTCCACATCGGCGAGCTCCAGGCCCCCTGCCTCGGCACGGACCTCCAGTCCTGGGACCCGGCGGGCACACCGCTGACCGGCGAGGTCGGCGAGCTCGTCGTCACCAAACCCATGCCGTCCATGCCGATCCGCTTCTGGAACGACCCCGACGGCAGCCGCTACCACGACAGCTACTTCGACATGTACCCCGGCGTCTGGCGCCACGGCGACTGGATCACCCTCACCGACCGCGGGTCCGTGGTCATCCACGGCCGCTCCGACTCCACCCTCAACCGCCAGGGCGTACGTATGGGCTCCGCGGATATCTACGAAGCGGTCGAGCGCCTCCCGCAAATCCGTGAATCGCTCGTCATCGGACTCGAGGAACCCGACGGCGGCTACTGGATGCCGCTCTTCGTCCACCTCGCCGAGGGCGCCGCACTCGACGACGAGCTGCGCAACAGCATCAAGCGCACCATCCGGGAGAACCTCTCGCCGCGCCACGTCCCGGACGAGGTCATCGAGGTCCCCGGCATCCCGCACACCCTCACCGGCAAGCGCATCGAGGTTCCGGTAAAACGCCTGCTCCAGGGAACGGACCTGGCCAAGGCCGTCAACCCCGGTTCCATCGACAACCTGGAGCTCCTCCACTTCTACGAGGACCTGGCCCGCAAGCGCCGCTGAGGGACAGCACTGTCAGTACCCGTGATTACTCTGAGTGAGCAATGATCGACGGCGCACTGGGGGAATCATGGCGCAGACCAGCAACAAGCAGACCAGGAACAGGCGGACCACCGTCCACGGCCGGGCCGGCACCAGCATGCGACGCTCGCTGCGCCGCGAAGCACCGAGCACCATCGGCCTGCTGACCGATGAACAGGACTTCGCGGCGATGCGGCTCTACCGCACCTTCGCCTTCGACGACCACTCCGTCTACCTCCAGCAGGTGGAAGGACTGCTCAAAGCGCTCGCCGCGCAGGGCATGCACACCACGGTCGCCCTCTTCGACCCGGAGGAGTACGCGGAGTTCTGCGCCGAATCGGAGCTGGCAGCCGACTGCCCGGCCAGCCGCAGCCGTTTCACGGCGGAGATCGCGTCGGCCGGAGCCACCATCGCCTACACCGGGCAGCCGATCGACACCCTGATCCCGCTTCTCGTCTCCCGGGCGGTCCGCAAGGCCACCTGGGAGTACGCCACGATGCTGCTGACCGATCTGGGGGAGTGCGCCGACTGCGGTCAGGACATCGGCCGTGCGGCCTTCGACCGCGCCTCCCACCTGCTGCTGCGCACCCTGGAGGCAGCCGGCCCCGGCGCGCACCACCTCGTGTGCAGCACCCCCACGGAGAACGATCAGCTGCTCGCGGCCCTGCACACCGAGCGCGACGCCATCGGCCCGGCCCGCCTCGACTCGGCGGAAGGAGCGGAATTCGTGACGGTGCTCGCTGTGGGCATCGCTCTGGAAAGCCGCGGCGGAATCGTCCTGCGGACGAGCGGGCCCGGCGTCCCGGACCGGGTGCACGGCTGGCGGCTGATCCGCGGCAGCCTGACCCCACTGACCGCGGGGGAGGTCTTCAGCGCCTACTGCACCGACGCCGACACGGGAGAACCCGTCGCGCCGGAGTCCGGCGTGGAGTACTGCGCCGGCTTCGATATCGGCGCCGACGAGCCGGAATCCCACCGCTGACAACCCGAAGGGGCTCCCCGCCGCCATCGCGGGCGGGAAGCCCCTTCCTCGCATCGTCCGGGCGGTGCTACTCGCCCGAGAGCACCGCCTGCGCGGCGACCCGCGCTTCCTCGGCGGAGTCCGCCGCACGCGCGGCGGACGCGGCCCGCTCGCACTGGGCGAGCGTGTACTTCGCCAACGTGGCGCGCACATAAGGAATGGACGCGGCGCCCATCGACAGCGACGTCACTCCAAGACCGGTCAGGACACAGGCAAGCAGCGGATCGGAGGCGGCCTCACCACAGACACCGCAGCTCTTGCCCTCGGCCTTTGCGGCGTCGGCGGACATTGCCACCAGGTCCAGCAGCGCGGGCTGCCACGGGTCCTGCAGCCGGGAAACCGCACCCACCTGGCGATCGGCCGCGAAGGTGTACTGCGCCAGGTCGTTGGTGCCCAGCGAAAGGAACTCCACCTCCTGAAGCACCGAACGCGCACGCAGCGCGGCCGAGGGAATCTCGACCATCGCACCGAACTTCGCCTGCAGTCCGGCCTCCCGGCACGCGTCGGCGAATGCCTTGGCGTCCGCACGGTCCGCGACCATGGGCGCCATGACCTCGAGATAGACGGGCAGTCCCTCGGCCGCCTTCGACAGCGCCGTCAGCTGGGTCCGCAGGACATCGGGGTGATCCAGCAGGCTGCGCAGCCCACGCACACCCAGCGCCGGGTTCGGCTCGTCCGCCGGGGTCAGGAAGTCGAGCGGCTTGTCCGCACCGGCATCCAGCACCCGCACCACGACGCGCCCCTCGGGGAACGCCTCGAGCACCGCGCGGTACGCCGCGATCTGCTTCTCCTCCGACGGCGCCTGCTTGCTGTCGTCAAGGAAGAGGAACTCGGTACGGAACAGGCCCACGCCCTCCGCACCGGCCTCGAGGGCCGCCGGTACATCGCCCGGGCCGCCGACATTGGCGAGCAGCGGCACCTTGTGGCCGTCGGACGTCGCGCCGGGACCGGTCGACGCGGAAAGCGCTGCCTTCCGTGCGGCCGCGGCGCTCTCCATCTCCGTCCGCTTCTCGTTGCTCGGCTCGACGAAGATCTCGCCGGTACTGCCGTCCACAGCGATCACGGTGCCCTCGGCCAGCTCACCGGCACCGGGCAGCGCCACCACCGCGGGCACCCCGAGCGCCCGCGCCAGAATGGCGCTGTGACTGGTCGGCCCGCCCTCCTCGGTGACGAAGCCGAGCACGAGCGCGGGGTCGAGCAGCGCCGTGTCGGCGGGAGCCAGGTCCCGCGCGATCAGCACATACGGCTCGTCGCTGTCCGGCACACCCGGCATCGGAACACCGAGCAACCGGGCCACGATCCGGTTCCGCACATCGTCGAGGTCGGCGACGCGGCCCGCGAGGTACTCCCCGGCACCGGCCAGCAGCGCCCGGTACGAGGCGAATGCGTCGTACACGCCGCGCTCGGCTGTGCTGCCGACAGCGATGCGCCGGTCGACATCAGCCATGAGCTCGGGGTCCTGGGCCATCATGGCCTGGGCCTCCAGCACGTGCTGGGCCTCGCCACCTGCCAGGTTGCCGCGCGCGATCAGATCGGCCGCCACAGCCTCCACGGCCTGCCGCGCCCGTCCCTGTTCGCGCTCCGCCTCCTCGGCGGGGATCTGCTTGGCCGGCGGTTCGAGCACTGCTGTGCCCATGTGCCGTACCTCGCCGATCGCCACACCGTGGCTCACGCCTACGCCCCGCAGCGTTGTCTCCATTTCACCTGTCTCCGATTGTGCGGCGGCCGGTGCCTCCGCGGTGGTTGTCCCGTCGGCTGTCACTGCGCCGATCGCGTTACTGCCAGCCGAAAAGTGCGTCGCCGACCTTCACGTCGCCGTCCTCGACGACAGAGGAGAGCGAGTCGGCAGTTGCCTCCAGCGCCACGATGGGGCAGATGGGCGACTTGCCGGCCGCCTCGACGGCCGCCGGGTCCCAACGCACGATGCTCTGGCCGCGAGTGACGGTGTCACCCTTGTTCACCAGGAGCTCGAAGCCCTCACCATTGAGCTGGACGGTGTCGATGCCGAGGTGGGTCAGAACCCCGTGTCCCTCGCTGTCCACGACGACAAAGGCGTGCGGGTGCAGGGAGACGACGATTCCGTCGACCGGCGACACAGCCTCCGACGGCTCGCGTACGGGGTCGATGGCGGTACCGGGACCGACCATCGCGCCGGAGAAGACCGGGTCGGGTACCGCAGCGAGCCCGATGGCACGTCCGGCAAGAGGGGACGTCACAGTGGTCATGGGTGCCTCCCAGAGTGGAGCTTCAGTGGTCGCCGCCGCGGCTTGTAGGAGGGCGGCGTGCTGCTCAGCAGGGTAAGTCATATGAAGTCCCGGTTCCGCCTGAGTCCTGCCGGTTCGAGGACCTAGGGGTGCACCGGAAACGATTTGCCTCGACTCCCGGCAGCCTGTACTGTCGTACTCCTGCCTGACCCCAACGCGACATTGAGTCGAGGGTCGGCGGCGACTATCAGGCCAAACCCTAACCCTTCTTCGGCACCGGCATGTCTGCTGGGGCCGGTCAATAGGACTGGAAAAGCCTGATAGAGTCGGACTCGCCGAAAGGGAAAAGCGAAAGCGAATTTCCCCGGAAGTAATCCAGAACAATCCCGCTTCGACCGGGAATCGGACACGAAAGAGTCTGATAGAGTCGGAAACGCAAGACCGAAGGGAAGCGCCCGGAGGAAAGCCCGCAGGGGTGAG
>NZ_JBHVWF010000109.1:0-29106 GCF_042882365.1 Streptomyces sp. NPDC058221
CGATCGTGCGGGGCATTCTGCGGGCCGCCCTGCACCAGCCGATCGTGGGGACCGCGCCCCCCACGATCGTCTCGGACCTGGGCGGCGCCGCCCATATGTCGTGGGTGGTCACCGCCTATCTGCTCGCGGAGACGGTGGCGACGGTCCTGGTCGGCAAGTTCGGCGACCTGTTCGGCCGGAAGATCGTCTTCCAGCTCTCGGCGATCATCTTCATCACCGGCTCGTTCCTCTGCGGCCTCGCGACCAACATGACGCTCCTGATCGTGTGGCGCGGTCTGCAGGGCATCGGCGCGGGCGGTCTGATGGTCACGGCGATGGCGCTGATCGCCGATGTGATCCCGCTGCGCGACCGCGGCAAGTACCAGGGTGCGATCGGTGCGGTCTTCGGCGTCTCGACGGTCATCGGGCCGCTGCTGGGCGGGCTCTTCACCGACCATCTGACGTGGCGCTGGGCGTTCTACGTCAATGTGCCGATCGCGATCGTGGTCGTCATCGCCGCGGCCCGCACCATTCCGTCCGTGAAGGCTGCCGGGCGCCCGGTCATCGACTACCTGGGCATCGCGATGGTCACGGTCGGGGCGAGCTCCCTGATCCTGGCGACGAGCTGGGGCGGCAACCAGTACGCGTGGGGCTCCTCCGTCATCATCGGCCTGTTCGCCCTCGGTCTGGCCGCACTCGCCGTCTTCTGCCTCGTCGAGTTCCGGGCGAAGGAACCGATGCTGCCGATGCGGCTGTTCGGGAACCCGGTCTTCACGGTCTGCTCGATCCTCAGCTTCATCGTGGGGTTCGCGATGCTCGGCGCCATGATCTATCTGCCGACCTACCTGCAGTACGTGGACGGTGACTCGGCGACGCTCTCCGGGGTCCGGACGCTGCCGATGGTCGTCGGTCTGCTGGCCGCCTCGATCTTCAGCGGCAACGTGGTCAGCAAGACCGGCCGGTACCGGATCTTCCCCATCGTGGGCTCGCTGATCATGGCGGTCGGGCTGTTCCTGCTCTCCCGGATGGGTCCGGACAGCGGGGTGTGGCTGGAGTCGCTGTACATGCTGGTGCTCGGGCTCGGCATCGGTCTGTCCATGCAGGTGCTGACGATCGCGGTGCAGAACACCGTCGACTACTCGGACCTGGGGACAGCGACCTCGGGTGTGACGTTCTTCCGTACGCTCGGCAGCTCCTTCGGCACGGCGGTGTTCGGGACGATCTACTCCAACGCGATCGGCCCCAATCTCAAGGACGGTGTCGCGGAGGCGGCTCGGGCGGGCGGTGATCCGGCGGTGCTGGCGAAGGCCTCCCAGAGTCCGGAGGGGCTGCACTCGCTGCCCGATGCCCAGTCGGCGCCACTGGCCCAGGCCTACGCGGACACCCTGCACACCGTGTTCCTCTGGACGGTTCCGGTGGCTCTGCTCGGATTCGTGGTGGCGCTGTTCCTCAAGCAGGTGAAGCTGCGCGACACGGTGCGGGCCGGCTCGACCGACATGGGTGAGGGCTTCGCCTCGCCGGGCACCGGGGACTCGGCCCGGCTGCTGGAGTTCTCGGTGGCCAGGGTGCTGCGACGGGTGGACCCGGACACGGCCCGGCGGATCATCGCCGGTTCCGACACCCGGCTCGACATGGCGGGGGCCTGGGCCGTGATGCAGGTGGAGCTGTTCACCCGGATGGTCGGCCACGCGGGTCTCCGGCTGATCGCGGCCCGGCACCGGATTCCGCCGGAGGTACTGGTGCCCGTCTTCGACCGGATGATCGAGGAGGGATATCTCTCCGGCAACGGCCATCTGTTCGCGCACACCGAGGCGGGAAGCAGGGAGGCCAGGACCATCACGGACGCCTGGGCGCGGTGGCTCAACGAAGAGCTGGGTCACGAAGGCGAGCACCCGGACGACGCGCGTCTGCGGGCCGCGGTCGACGTCATCGCCAAGCGGTTGCTGGCGGAGGACCTCACCCAGGAGCTGGCCCCGGTGGCCCCGGCCGGCGCCCCGGTCTGACCCGTACGGCTTCGGGCAACGCCGGGGCCGCGCTCCGGCACGTCAGTCGGCGAAGACCGCCGACTCGTAGACCCAGGCACCCTCGTGGCGCACGAACCGGCTCTTCTCGTGGAGCGAGTCGGTGCGGCCGTCGTCCGTGAAGTGCGCACGGAAGGTGACCGTGCCCGTGGTGTGGAAGGCGCTGCCCTCCGTCGTCCCCAGGATCTCCAGACGCTCCCAGCGCACCCCCGGATCGAGGTCCAGCACGCCCGGCCGGGTGGCCGGGTGCCAGGTGCGCAGCAGATACGCGGAATCCCGGACGGCGAAGGCGCTGTACCGCGAGCGCATCAGCGCCTCGCAGGTCGGCGCGATGGCCCCGGCGTGCAGCCGGCCGCAGCACGCACCGTACGGGGCGGGAAGCCCGCACGGGCACGGGGAGTCTGCGGTGATCTCGGTCCGGGGGGCGGTACGGGCACCCGCGGATGACGGCCGCCGGGGGCGTGAGGTGCGTCGGGACATGGATCCATTGTGACCTGCTCCGGCGCCGGGCCGTGCGGTCGCGCAGTCCGGTGCGCCCACCGCCCTCAGGCCTTGCGGGCCACTCCCCCGTATCCCGGAATCGGCTCCTCGCCCGGGACATCGATGACCTCGCCGAGCTCCGGGTGCCAGTCGGCGGTGAGGCAGACTCCGGGGTCCACCAGGTCGAGGCCGTGGAAGAAGGCGGTGACTTCGGCGTGGGTGCGCAGGCGCAGGGTCATCCCTCGGGCCTTGTAGAGGGCTGCCGCCTGGGCCGCGCCGTCCGGGTCGAAGTCGCTGGTGGTGTGCGAGAGGACCAGGTAGCTGCCGGGGGCGAGCTGGTCGACCAGGCGGTCCACCAGTTCGGCCGCGCCGTCCTCGTCGTCCAGGAAGTGCAGCAGGGCCAGCAGCGACAGGGCGATCGGCCGGTCGAAGTCGAGGACCCGGCCGGCGGCCTCCAGGATGGCCTCGGGCTTGCGGGCGTCTGCCTGGATGTACTCGGTGGCGCCTTCCGGGGTGGAGCGCAGCAGGGCCGCCGCGTGCGCGAGGACGATCGGGTCGTTGTCGCAGTAGACGATGCGGGCGTCCGGCGCGGTCTGCTGGGCGATCTGGTGGAGATTGGGCTCGGTCGGTATGCCGCTGCCGATGTCGAGGAACTGCCGGACGCCGTTCTCCACGAGCCAGCGGGTGGCACGGTGCATGAACGCCCGGTTGACCCGCGCCATGTCGCGGCCCCTGGAGTCCAGGGACAGCAGCTCCTTGGCCATCTGCTCGTCGACCGGATAGTTGTCCTTGCCGCCGAGGAACCAGTCGTACATCCGCGCGGGGTGCGGCTTGCTGGTGTCGATCTCGACGGAGGGGGGCTCGTGCCCGGTCATGGCGCGCTCCTTGGTTCCGGTGGCCGGCGAACAGAGAGATGGGCGTGCGCGACGGCCGGGGGCCCGGCCGTCGCATGTCAGGTCAGCAGGAAGTCCGCCTGTCCGGCTTTGGCTCCCTGGATGAATGCGGCGATCTCGCGGTGGCTGTAGATCAGAGCAGGGCCGTCGGGGTCCGCGGACTGACGCATGGCGATTCTTCCGTCGGACAGCTTCATGGCCTCGACACAGTTGCCGCCGTTGCCACCGCTCCACGGCTTGTACCAGCCCTCGGAGCCGAGTTCGGTGGCCGGCATGCCGTTGTATATGGGTGTCATCACAGCTCCTTGCGGAAGTCCCGGAGGATTTCCTTCGTGCGTTGTGCAGTCGCGGCCTGGGCCGCCATGCGGTCCATGACCTCGAGGTAGGAGGCCACCTCGGGGCGCGCGTCGAAGTAGACGGCCCCGGTCAGGTACTCGCTGTAGACCATGTCGGGGAGCTCGGGGACGGCGAACCGGAAAAGCACGAAGGGACCGTAGGTGCCCGGGTGATGGCCGGTCGAGAACTCGGCGATCTGCAGGGTCACATTGGGCATCGCGGTCGCTTCCAGCAGCCGGTCGACCTGGGCGCGCATGGTGTCCGTGCTGCCCACCGGGCGGCGCAGGACCGTCTCGTCCATGACCACCCACAGCCGTGGCGCGTCCGGCCGGGTGAGCAGGGACTGACGCTGCATCCGCAGCGCCACATGCCGCTCGATGTCCTCCGGCCTGGTCTGGCCGACCGCTCCGGTGCGCATCACCGAGCGCGCGTAGTCCTCGGTCTGCAGCAGCCCGGGGACGAAGTGCGGCTCGTACATGCGCAGGAGGCTCGCGGCGCCCTCCAGGCTGACGTACATGCTGAACCAGTCGGGCAGCACGTCGTGATAGCGCTGCCACCAGCCCGGCTTGTTGGCCTCCTCGGCAAGGACGACGAAGGCGTCGGCCTCCTCATCGGTGATCCCGTAGGCCTTCAGGAGCAGTTGCACGTAGGGGATCTTCAGAGAGACCTCGGCCGTCTCCAGCCTGCGTATCGTCGCCGGCGCGACACGCAGCACCTTGGCAGCCTGGTCCCGGCTCAGGCCGACACGTTCCCGCAGATCCTGCAGGCGCTTGCCGAGAACGACCTGACCCACGGTCGGGGCGGACCGCGGTTCACTCACTTCAGACCTCCCCATGCGCTGTTTGCGAGCAGTGTGCCATGCGTCTGCCGTCAAAGACACAGCCACTCTGGAAATTTCAGAGTGCCCCTTGCCAAGTGTTCACGACAGGGGGACAGTTGGTGAGTGAACCCATTCACTAGTCGTGCCCGCCTCCTTTCACCGGGATCGCGAAGCGTGACGCAGCCCCCACTGTGAGGATTCGGTCGTGGCACCTGGCAGTGCGCTCATCCCCCGGCTCATGGACCTCAGCCCCGGGACGGAAACGCTCCGGTACTGCTTCGCGCTGCCCGCGCACCCGGAGTCGGTGGCCGGTGCCCGGCGGCTGACCCGGGCCCGGCTGGACGAGTGGCGACTGGACGACGACGCGCACGACGCAGCGATCCTCATCGTGTCCGAACTGGTCACCAACGCGGTGGTGCACACCGCGAGCTCACGCGTCGTGTGCGAACTGCGGTGCCTCGACCGGAGGCTGCGCATAGCCGTACAGGACCAAGGACACCAGCCAGGCGGGCCGCAGTTGTGCCGCAACGCCGACGACGAGCACGGACGCGGCCTGTTGCTCGTCGACGCGATGTGCAGTTCCTGGGGATCCCGCGACGCCGGGGACGGCTCGGGCCGCATCGTCTGGGCAGAACTGCCGCACGGCTCGGAGCACTCATGCTGAAGAACGCCATGTCCCATCTCCTCGGAACCCGCCGCTCCCGCGAACCGGGCCACCCCGGTGGTCTCGGCCGGGTGCAGCTGCCACTCCCGTCGGCCCTCTCGGCGAGCCTGGGCTACGACGCGGTGGGGATACCGGCGCGGTACGGCTTCCGGCTGATGTCGCATCTGCCGCGCACCGGCTGCGTCTTCGCGGACGGGGAACGCTGGTGGTGGATCGTCCCCTCGGGCTCCGACCTCGATCTGGACTGGCCCGCGCAGGCCGCGTACGCACGAGGGGCCTACGTCCCCGCGGCGCGACCCCGGCTGATCCACCAGCCCGACAGCCGTACGCCGTACACACCGCCCATCCCGCTGTACCTGATGGTCTGCCAGGTGACCGGGATGACGCCGTCATGGGCGTCCGCGGACGGTACGCGCGTCCCGTCCGCCCCCTGACCGGGGCGCGGACGGACGGGTGAGGCCGGGGCCTCGGACGACGCCCCGGCCCTCCCCCTTGTGGTCACGTACGGAACCTCGTCCCCGCACGGCGGCCGGCCTGCTGCCCTTCGGCCTGACGGGACACCGGTCACGGTGCGTTGTCAGTGGTCGGTTCTACTGTGGAACCACTGATCGAGAAGCCCGTGACTGTGCGGGTCGAACGGGTGTGGGGGCGGACCTGTGCGTCGCTGGGAGTATGTCGAGGGCAGTGCGTCGAAGTTCTGGGAGACCGGGACGAACGGCACAGTGGTGACCGTGCGCTACGGGCGCTGCGGAAGCGACGGCCGTACGCAGACCAAGGACCACGCCTCAGCGGAGGCAGCGGCCGCGCAGGCGGCCAAGTCGATCGCGGAGAAGGAACGCAAAGGGTACCGCGAGGTGGGGGCGGTGGCTGCGGTGTCGGGCACCGGTCCCGATCCGCATTCCGGTGAGTCGGCCGGGCCTTCCTCGGTACTGCTGCCCGACGAGGACACATTCGTGCTGCCCGCCGCCTGGCGACAGGCCCTCCATCCCAGGCGTGGTGGAGTGGCCCGCAAGCCCGCCGCGGCACAGCGACATCACTGGAACAGGCTTTTGGTCCCCACGGCCGCTCAGAAGGCCTCCATTCAGGGGTACCTGAGCGCACCGCGCGATGCCGGACTTGCCGAGGAGCTGCGTTCGCACCTCGCGGGGAGTCCTTCACCCTCCGGGGCTGCCGCGCTTGCCTCGATCATGAGGCTCGACGAGTCGGCCGCCAGGACCTGGCCGGACATCTGGTCCGAGCAGCACGGTCTGCCCTTCGCGGCCCGCGCCACGGTGGAGCTGTTCATGGTCGGCAGCCCCTCCGAGCTGCACGGCGGCAAACCGATCGGCCCCGTGGCCCAGGCCCTTACCGGAACCGGGTCCGTCGCGTGGGCGAGTCCGCGCCGTCTCACCGCCCATCGGGTCCGCGAGCTGCTCGCGGCCACGGACGAGGCGACCTACCGGTCAGCGGCCGAAGCCCTCACCGCACACCGGACCGACGCCCACCGGAAGATCGTCACGGCCTATCTGGTGCCGAGCGAGACCGACTGGGTGGCGGAGCTCTGCACCGACCCCGATGTCGCCGCGGTACGGCACCAGATCATGCTCTCCCTGGTGTGCGGCACGCTCAACTCCGCGGAGCAGGCCGAGTCGTTTCCGCACCTGCCGCCGATCGGCCACAGCCTCCCGGTGATCGCCACGGCCGCCGAGGGTATCGGCACCGCGGCAGTCCCGATGCTGGCCGAGGGGTTGTCCGACGGGAATCACTACTCCGACGGAGCGAAGAAGACCGCCGAGGCCCTGGTGGAATTCCCGACGGACGACGCGTTCCGTCTCCTGCTGGGCCGGGCGGACTCGAAGCAGGTACGTCCTTCCCTCCTGGAAGCGATGCACCGCTATCCGGTCCGCGCCCTGCGGCTGCTCTCCGCGGAGGCCCGTGACCACGCGGAGACCTCGTCCGTCGTCTCGCTCCAGTTGCTGCCCGGGCACGTCGCCGCCCACCGTGGGCAGGTGGAAGCCGTACTGCCGGCGCTCGACAACGAGCTGGTGGCCGTCATCGAACCGCTCCTCAATCCGGTGGGGCTGACCGCCGACGCGTCCGCCGACGCCCTGCCGGCCGCGCTGACCGGCCCACCGGAGTCCCTGCCCGGTGGGCCGCGCGCCAGGAAGCTGCCGCTGTGGGCGAATCCCGCCCTGCTGCCACAGATCGACGTCGTGTCCGGCGGGGCCCTGCCCCAGACATCGGTGCTCCATGTCCTGTCCATGCTGGCGACGTCAGGACCGGGCCGGGTGCATCCAGGGCTCGGCTCGCTCACGCGGACGGCTGACGCGGCCTCACTCGCCGAGTTCGGCTGGGCACTCTTCCAGCAGTGGCAGTTTGCCCTCATGCCTCCCGAAGAGTCGTGGGCCCTGCGGGCCTTGGGCGTGCTGGGGAACGACGACACGGTGCGCCGGCTGACTCCGGTGATCCGTGCCTGGCCCGGCGAAGGCGCCCATCACCGGGCCGTGGAAGGTCTCGATGTGCTGGCGGCAATCGGCAGCGACGTCGCTCTGCTTCATCTGCACGGCATCTCCGAGCGGGTGAAGTTCAAGGCGTTGAAGCTCCGGGCCACGGAGAAGATCGCGGAGGTGGCCGCCGGTCTCGGGCTCACCGGAGACCAGCTCTCCGACCGGCTGGTGCCCGGCTTCGGTCTGAACGCGGACGGTTCCACCGTGATCGACTACGGCAGCCGGACGTTCACGGTGGGATTCGACGAGCAATTGCGGCCCTATGTGCTGGACGGGGACGGCAAGCGGCTCAAGGACCTGCCGAAGCCGGGCGCCCAGGACCACGCGGGACTGGCCCCGGCGGAACGCAAGCGGTTCGTGGCCCTGAAGAAGGACGTGCGGACGGTTGCCTCCCACCGCGTGCACCGGCTGGAGGACGCGATGGTGGCGGGCCGTTCCTGGACGGCGCAGGAGTTCCGCGCGCTGTTCGTCGGCCATTCGCTGGTGTGCCACTTGGTGCGCCGGCTGGTGTGGCTGAGTGAGACGGACGAGGGGCGTACCGCGTTCCGGGTGGCGGAGGACCGTACGTTCGCCGATGCCGAGGACGAGAGCTTCGCCCTGCCGGAACACGCAACCGTGCGGCCGGCGCATCCCCTGCATCTGGGCGGGCAGTTGTCCACCTGGGCGCGGTTGTTCGCGGACTACGGGATTATGCAGCCGTTCCAGCAGCTGGCGCGTCCGGTCTTCACGCCGGCCGCGGAGGACACCGGCAACCGGCTGACCCGCTTCGAGGGCCTCAAGGTGCCGACGGCCAAGGTCATCGGGCTGGAACGGCGTGGCTGGGAGCGCGGGGCTCCGCAGGACGCGGGGGTGGAGCGGTGGATCTCCAAATGGCTCGGCGACCGCTGGCTGGTGATCGCCCTGCGGTACGGCGTTCACGTCGGGGATATCGACATGACCCAGCTCCAGACAATCGAAACGGTCTGGCTCGACAACCGCCCCGCCGACTACCGGCCCGCCGACCGTGGTTACCCGCTGCGCTTCGACGAACTGGACGCGGTGACCTTGTCCGAGTTGCTCGCCGATCTCACGGACCTCACCGAGGGGGTCGCGGCGTGAGGGTGCGCGAATGAGATCCTGACCGGGGCCCACCCGCCGTTCCTCAGGCGGGGAAGGCCGGTGTTCTCAGGCGAGGAAGTCCCGTGCCAGGCCGGCCAGATTCCGCGGACAGGCCCATACCGCCCGGGTGAGCCTGCCCCCGTACCAGGACCGGCGCCACCCGTCGTCGGGATACGCGTCCTCGTCGGCGAGTTCCTCGGCCAGGGCCGCCTCGTGCTCCGCGTCCCGCTCCGGATGAGCCAGCAGCTCCAGGACCGCGGGGAAGCCCTCCAGCTCGCCGTCCTCGGGGATGTCGTCGCAGGGATGTGCCGCATGGCCACACGCGGTGCCGCCCATGGAGCGCTCGATCCCGGCCATCACCGCCCGGACCCGGTCCTCGGAGGGCCGGTGGGGCGAGGCATGGACGACGTATCCGCCGATGTAGTACAGCCCCAGGGCCCACAGGGCGGTCTCCGAGGATGCGGCAGCGGCGCTCGCCTCCAGGTGCCTGGCGCATTCGAGTACCGCGTGCCGGGCACTGCCCAGGTAGTAGCCCTGGTGGAGACTCTCCCAGTCGCCCGCCAGCTCATCCCATTCACCGGGTGTGGCCGGCGCCTCGACCGGGTCCGTGCGCTCCTCCTCGTACTCCAGGTCCTCGGGACTTCGCACATGCTCCTCGCCGCTCATGGCCCCGAGAATGGCACACGGTCCGCCGTCGGCACCCGGCCGGGCCGGCCTCCCCCGCCGGCCCGTGCACAGGTCATGCGAGATACGCGAGCCCCGGGTGCGCCTTCGTGTAGCCGTCGACCAGCCGGCGGGCGACCGAGACCGAGTCGACGAGCGGGTGCAGGGCGAACGCCCGTACGGCGTCGGCGCGCGCGCCGCTCTCCGCCGCGTCCAGCACCGCGCGTTCGACGGCCTTCACCGAGGTGACCAGGCCGACGGCGTGGTACGGGAGCGGGTCGACGGCGACGGGGTGGGCGCCGTTGGCGTCCACGAGGCACGGCACCTCGATGACGGCGTCCGCGTCCAGCACCGAAAGGGTGGTGCGGTTGCGCACGTTGAGGATCAGGGACGTCCGTTCGTTACGGGCCACGGCCCGCATGAGGGCCAGCGCCACCTGCTCGTAGCCGCCGGAGTCGAGATCGCTCTCGTCGCGCTCGCCGGCCCCGGCGACATCCCGGTTCTCCGACATGTAGGTCGCCTCGCGCTCGGCCCGGGTGCGGTCCCAGGTGGCCAGCGCGGGCGTGGCCGGGTCCTTCATCCGGCCGTAGAAGCCCTCCTGCTGTTCACGCAGGAAGGCGCCCCGGGTCTGCTCCGCGTCCTGGTAGGCGCGGACCGCCTCACGGTTGAAGTAGTAGTAGTGCAGGTACTCGTTGGGGACCGCGCCCAGGGACCGCAGCCAGTCGGTGCCGAAGAGGCGCCCCTCCTCGAAGGAGCCGAGCAGTTCCGGGTCGGCGAACAGGCGAGGGAGTTCGTCCCGGCCTTCGACGTACAGCCCGCGCACCCAGCCGAGGTGGTTCAGGCCGACGTAGTCGATCCGGGCCCGGTCGGGGTCAGCGCCCAGCACCCGGGCGATACGGCGGCCGAGGCCGACCGGTGAGTCGCAGATGCCGATGACGCGGTCGCCGAGGTGCCGGGACATGGCCTCGGTGACCAGGCCCGCGGGGTTGGTGAAGTTGATGACCCAGGCGTGCGGGGCGAGCCGGGCGATGCGCCGGGCCAGGTCGACGGCGACGGGCACGGTACGCAGTCCGTAGGCGATACCGCCCGCACCGACGGTCTCCTGGCCGAGTACGCCCTCGTCGAGGGCCACCCGCTCATCGGCGGCCCGGCCGGCGAGCCCGCCGACCCGGATCGCCGAGAAGACGAAGTCGGCGCCCCGCAAGGCCTCGTCGAGCTCGGTGGTGGCGACGACGGTCGGTGCGTCCGGGATGCCCTCGGCCTGTTCGGTGAGCACCCGGGCAACGGCGGTGAGCCGGTCGGCGTCCGTGTCGTAGAGAGTGACGGCGCAGACCCGCCCCTCGGCATGGTCGGCGAGCAGCGCCCCGTACACCAGTGGAACCCGGAACCCGCCGCCACCCAGAATTGTCAGCTTCACGCTTCCGCATGGTACGTGGGGTGCGACGAAGGGCTTCGCACGACCGGCCGGTGCCGCCGGGCGGAGGACGGGCCGGTGGAGGCGTGCCTTCCGGTCACCCTCCACCGGGCCGTCGCTGTCTCACTCCGACGGGCCGTCGCTGTCACACTCCGACGGGCCGTCGGCGTCATCCGCAGCCGGTCAGTACCCGTTCCACCAGCGGGTGACGACGCGCCACAGCCGGGCCGGGGCCGCGGGCCGGCGCTGCTGCGGGATCAGGCCCGCCGCCCCCTCGCCCGGCGTTGCGGCCGAACCGTCAGTGGCAGCTGTCGCTCCGGCCGGGGTCTGCTCCGCCGAAGCGTGGGCCGGTCCGGACGGGACGGTCGCGCGGACCGGGGTCGGCGCGGTGTGCCGGACCGCCGACTGCACCTCCCAGTCCTGGCGCGTCGGGTTCGGCTTGCCCATGGACGGGGCTTCACGGTCGTCCTGCGGGGAACGGGGCGCGAACTCGGCGGGCAACTCCACCAGATGACGGCTCATGATGTTGCCGACCCACTGGAGTTCGCTCTCCTCGACGGCGAGTTCGAGGTCGGGCAGCCGCATCAGCAGGGCGTCGACGCCGACGTCCGCGATGGCACGCCCGATGTCCTGTCCCGGGCATTCGTGGGGACCGCCGCTGAACGCGAGGTGGGCGCGGTTGCCCTCCATGTTGGCGTTGAGGTCGGGCCGCACCACCGGGTCGGTGTTGGCCGGGGCGATGCCGACGATCATGGCGTCGCCCGCCTTGATGTGCTTCCCGCCCAGCTCCGTGTCGCCGACCGCCCAACGGCCGAAGACCGCGGTGAACGGCGGCTCGTCCCACAGGGTCTGCTCGACCGCCTCCGGGACGGTCATGTGGCCGCCGCTGAGCCTGGCCCGGAACCGCGGGTCGGTGAGGACCATGCGGAGCACGTTGGAGATCAGGTTGGCGGTCGACTCGTAGGAGGCGACCAGGATGAGCCGCAGATGCTCGGCGACCTCCTGGTCGTTCATGTCGGCGGGGTGTTCGACGAGCCAGGTGGCGAAGTCGTCCGCGGGTTCCCGGCGGCGCCGCTCGACCAGACGGTTCAGCGCGGCGAGCACGTAGGCATTGCTCTGGACGGCGGTCGCGGTGCCCCGGGTCAGGTCACGGGCGGCCTGCACCATCCGGTCGTTGTACTCCTCGGGCATGCCGAAGATCGCGCACACCACCATCATGGGCAGCCGCTCGGCGAACGCGCTGACCAGGTCGACGCGCCCTTCCCGGCAGAAGTCGTTGACGAGCCGGTTGCTGTAGCGGTTGACGTGGCGGCGGACGCCCCGGGTGTCGATGCGCCCCATGGAGTCGGTGACGGCGCCGCGCTGCCGCTCATGGGTGGCGCCGTCGGCGAAGGCGCAGATCGGCTGCCAGGTGAAGATCGGGGCCAGCGGGTGGTCCGGCGCGACGCTGCCGTCCTGCAGGGCACGCCAGCGGCGGGAGTCGCGGGAGAACTGCGAGGGCGTGCGGGTCATGTGCAGGTTCTCGCTGTGCCCGAGGACCAGCCAGGCGGGCACATCGCCGTGCAGCAGCACGGGCGCCACCGTGCCGTGTTCGGCACGCAGTTTGTCGTACAGGCCGTGCGGGTCCTGCTCAGCCTCGGGGCCGTAGAACCGTCGCACACCGCCGGGGCCGATGCCGAGGCCGTGGGCCGGGCACTCGGGGGGCGGAACCGGCCCCGTGGCTGCTCCGGGCTCGTAGTGGAATGGGGTTGTCACGATCGCTCCAGGGATCAGGCTGCCAGGGCCGGACGAATGGGGTACGCGGTGGGGGCGCGCGGAACGTGTGCGGGCCGTGCGTGCGGGCGGCGTCAGCCGAGCGGGGCGGCCACACTGTGCAGATACCGCATGAGGGTCATCAGCACATCGCGGCTGGAGGCGCGCAGCCGGGCGTCGCAGTCGATCATCGGGACCTCGTCCGGCAGGTCCAGGGCGCTGCGCAGCGCCTCGACGGGGTGCTTGGGCGCATCGGGGAAGGTGTTGACGGCGACGACGAACGGCACGCCGCGTTCTTCCAGGCGCCCGATGACGTCGAAGCTGACCTCCAGCCGACGCGTGTCGATGAGGACGACTGCGCCGAGTGCCCCCTCGAACAGGCCGTTCCACAGGAACCAGAAGCGTTCCTGCCCGGGGGTGCCGAACAGATAGAGGATCAGCTCCTCGCTGATGCTGATCCGGCCGAAGTCCATGGCGACGGTGGTGGCGGTCTTGCTCTCCACCCCGAAGTTGTCGTCCACGCCGACGCCGGCCTGGGTCATGGTCTCTTCGGTGGTCAGCGGCCGGATCTCGCTGACCGATCCGACCATCGTCGTCTTGCCGACCCCGAACCCGCCGACGATCACGACCTTCACCGCGGCGGTGGCCGTGGTGGGAAGGACGTCCTCGCTCCGGGGGCCCGTGATCGTGTCAGAGTTTCTGAAGTCCATGCATCACCGCTTCGAGGAGGGACCTGTCCGGGAGGGTCGCGCGGATGATCGGCGCTCGCGATTCGATCAGTTCGGTCGCGAGGAGCTCGGTGAGGAGCGAGGTCACCACGCTGAACGGCAGGCTGAGGTAGGCGGAGATCTCGGCGACGGACAACGGGGCCTGACAGAGCCGCAGGATCACGGCCTGCTCGGGCTGGACCGTCGGGGTCGGCTGTGACTTCGAGACCACCATCGTGACCAGGTCGAGTGCTGCCCGCTCGCTGCCGTCGGGATCGCCGGTGATCACGTAGAGCCGTTCCGGATCGTTCAGCCCCGGATCGACCTTGCGGCGTTCTCGTCGGGTAGAACTCATCCGGCCTGCCCGTCGTGTCGGGGCGGACTCGTCAGATGGGCGCCGATCCGTACGACCATGTCGCGCATCCGCGATCCGACGAGTCCCGCGTCCACCGTCTCTCCGGCGAGCACGGCGAGATAGGCACCGGCCCCGGCCGCCATCAAGTAGAAGAAGCCGCCGGTGACTTCGATGACGACCAGCCGCATCCGGCCGTCGCTGTAGGGGATCTCCGAGGCGACGGCCGCGGCCAGGCTCTGCAGGCCGGCGCAGGCCGCCGCGAGCCGGTCCGCGACATCGGGGTCGCCGCCGTGCCGGGCGATGCGCAGCCCGTCCGCGGAGAGCACGACGATCTGGTGAATGTCCGGAACATCGTCGGCCAGCTCTTTGAGCATCCAGTCCATGTTGCCCCGTTGCTGGATCACTTCAGGTCTCCCTTGTCCCACGCGTCATCGGAGTCTTCGTCGGCCCTGGGCTCCTGGGGAACGCCGTTGGCGGCCTTGGTGAACGCCTCCAGCCAGATCCCGGGAGGCGGCTCCTTGCCGTTGTCATGGCCGTTGCCGTGGCCGTTCCGGCCCGCGGTGGGATCTGCGGACTGTGCGGGGAGGTTGTGCGAACCCAGAGGTGCGCGGCCGCGGCTGCGGCGTTGCGGGAGTCCGCCCGAGGTCCACTCGGTCACCAGGGGAACCTCGTCCTCCATGGCGACGGCGGGGGTCGCGGGGGCGGCCGGGCGGGAAGCGGGGGCCACCGGACCGGTCGCCGGGCGTGCGGCCAGCGGGCTGGGCTTGCGGTGGGTGCTGCGGGCCGGCACGACGTGCTTCATGTCCGCGATGTCGATGTCGCTGGTGGGCCGCGACGTGGCGCCGATGCCGTGGGCGATACCGGGTGCGGGACCGGTGGTGATCATGGAGCGGGGCACGATGAGCACCGCGCGGACACCGCCGTACGCGGACTGCCGCAGCGAGACCTGCAGGTCGTACATGCGCGACAGCCGGCCGACGACCGCCATGCCGAGCCGGGGGGACTCGCCGAGGTCGTTCATGCTGGAGCCGGCCTGGGCCCTGGCGAGCATGTTCTCGGCCCGGGCCCGGGCCTCCTCGCTGAGGCTGACGCCGCCGTCCTCGATCTCGATGGCGATGCCGGTCTGCACCTCGACGGCGGTGACGTGCACGCGGGTCTGCGGCGGGGAGTACCGGGTGGCGTTGTCGAGGAGCTCGGCGCAGGCGTGGATGAGCGGTTCGACCGCGGTGCCGATGATGGCGACCTTGGCGATCGAGTGCAGGTCGACGCGCGGGTACTCCAGGATCCGCGACATCGCACCGCGCAGCACGCTGAACAGCGGTACGGGCTTGGGCCACTGGCGGCTGGGCCGGGCGCCGCCGAGCACGGCGATGGAGTCGGCGAGCCGGCCGATCAGCGCGGTGCCGTGGTCGATGCGGAGCAGGTCGTCGAAGACGTCGGGGTTGCGCCCGTGGTGTTCCTCCATCTCCCGCAGTTCACTTGCCTGGCGGTGGACGATCGCCTGGACGCGGCGGGCGACGTTGACGAAGGCGCGCTGCGCGGAGTCACGCGTCGCCTCCTCGTTGTCGATGATGTCGAGCACCGTGTAGACGAGGGAGCGCTGGGCGTCGGGGAGATGGCGGTAGACCTCGTCGCCGTCCACGACGTCGCGCAGCACCTCGTCCGGGGAGTTGCCCACCCGCAGTCGGTGGATCGCGGCCGGCAGGAGCTCCTTGCTGATCCGAACGGTCTCTTCGTCGTGGTTGGCGATGCGGCGTTCCAGCGCGGTGCAGCGCTGCTCGTACGTGGCGCGCTGCCGGCGGATCGTCCTGCCGCGGCGGGCGAGTTCGACGGTGAGCACGGCGACCACGACGGTGGCGAGGGCGCCGCACCAGACGACTGGTATCCGCGCGGCCTCGGCAACCAGCGCCACGGCGGCGGCAGTCGCGCCCGCCATCACGACAACGGGCAGCAACACGGCGCGGACGACAGGTGTTTCTCGGTCGATCGGCGGTGATTCAACACGAACCATCTAAAACCTCTGGCGGTTGATTCGGGGGGAGTATTCAGGAGGTACGGCGCTTACAGGGCAGTCGGGAACAAGCGCTCGAATTCACATCAACTCGACTTCACTGCGCGTGAGCTTAGTCAGATCGAAACAGTGCTTCGGCACATTCACCCAACCCCCTGCGCGAGCACCTCAGCGGTAATACACTCACGAGTTTTTACACGGAACGCCTCCGAGCGTGCGCGGGGAGTGACGGTCGAGCAGATTTGGGGCGTACCACTCCCCCACGTCCCACAGCGAGGGACGAGTCCGTCGGCCCGCACACTCGTACCACCCTCAACTGCCTTCAGGAGTACGGTGAACGAGCACGCCGACGACGAGAACCGGCTCCTGAACGCCCCCTTCCGTCCCTCCTCGCGGGACAGGCGCACATGCGATCGAAGTGGATCGAAAGGAGCAGATTCATGACCGACGGGCGAGTGGAACACCGGGCCGCCGTACGAACAGACAGGGGAACGCACATCTCATGGAGCCGACGCGGGACTACACCATCGAGTCACTCGACACCGGGCTCCGGCTGATGCAGCTCTTCCTCACCCATGACTCGCTCACCGTCTCCGAGGCGGCCGGGCGCCTCTCCGTCGGCCGCTCCACCGCCCATCGCGTGCTCAGCACGCTGGAGGGGCGCGGCTTCACGATCCGGGACTCCTCAGGCCGCGGCTGGTCGGCCGGCCCCGAACTGGTCCGGCTCGGCCGCCCCGCCGGGTTCGACGCCGCCGTCCGTGAGCGGCTCGGTCCGGTACTGGACGACGCGGTGCGGCGCACCGGCGAGACCGTGCGCAGCGCCGCGCTGGTCGGCGACCGGATCATCGTCACCGACGGCCGTGAGTCGCCGCACCCGGTGCGGGTGGTGCTGGAGACGGGCCGCACCCATCCCGCGCACGGCACAGCGGGCGGCAGGATGCTGCTCTCCCGGATGACCACGGACCAGGTCTGCGCCCTCTACCCGCAGGAGCGGCTGCCCGAGGCCAATCCGCGCACGCCCGTCTCACGGTCGGCGCTGCTCGCGGAGCTGGCGGACATCCGGGCCTGCGGATACGCGCTCAGCCGCGGCGAGTCGGCGCCGGGCATGCACACGGTCGCCGTGCCACTGGCCGGTTCCAGCTGGCGGGACGGGCTCGCCCTGACGGCCTGCGCGCCGGCCGACCGCGGTGACGATGCCGCGCTGGTACGCCGCGCCGGTGAGCTGCGGCTGTCGGCGGCACTGCTGGGCCCGGCCCCGGCCGGGCGGCCGTCCGCGCACGAGGCCTGAGGAGGCACGGGCGCCGGGGACGGTCAGCGGCGGGCGCCGCCGATGCGTCCCTCCAGCTGGACCAGCAGTTCACTCAGCTGGGCGCTGAGCCGGTCGCGGGACTCCGCGTCCAGACCGGAGAGCACCGCGCGTTCGTACGCCAGCTGCTGCGGCAGCAGCCCGTCGACGAGGTCCCGGCCCGCGTCGGTGAGGCGGACATGCGCGACCCGGCGGTCCCGGGCGTCGCTGCGACGGTCGATGAGGCCGCGCTCCTGGAGGACCCGCAGTCGCTTGGTCACGGCCGCACCGGAGGAGAAGGTCTCCCTGGCCAGTTCGCCGGGGGTGAGTTCACGGTCGGTACGGCGCACGGCGCCGAGCAGGTCGAATTCGGGACGGGTCAGTCCGGCCGCTCGCAGCGGGGCGTCCTCGGCCTGCTGGAGCAGGGCGGAGCAGCGGTTGATCCGGCCGATGAGCTCCATGGGCCCGGTGTCGAGCTCCGGGTTCACTGCCCGCCACTGCCGTACCACCGAGGCGACGATGTCGTCCGTCACACCGCTCCGTTCTCCGGGGCCGGGGCGACCGGCCCCTGCCGTGTTGCTGTCGCCGCGAGCGTACGGTGTCCGGCCTGCTCGGCGGCGAGCACCTCCTCCTGGGGCAGGGCGCGCTGCCACCATTCACCGGCGGCCGTGTCCTGCGCCTCGCGCAGCTCGACCAGTGATCCGGTGAGTCTGCGGCGGGCCGCTTCGAGTGCGGCGGGCGCGGGGGCAGGGGCTGCCAGGGTCTGTACGGCGTGGGCGCGGGCCAGTTCGGCGGCGGCGAGTGCCGTTTCCACCCGTCCGGTGGCGCGGCGGTTGGTGACGAGCACCGCGACGAGGAATCCGACGGCGGCGCCGATGACGGTATCCAGTACCCGGTCGCCGATGAGCTCACCGGCCGGGTGGCTTCCGGCGTACTCCAGGACCAGCAGGGCCATCGGCGTCACGGCGACGGAGCCGAGCCAGTAGTTGCGGGTGATCAGGGCCTCGGCGGCGAAGCTGAAGAAGAGACAGAAGCCGATCAGGGCCGGCGGGCCGGTCCGGGTGACCGGGAGCACGGCGGCGAAGACCAGCACGCCGAGGAGATTGCCGAGGGTGCGCTGGAGCGTCCGGTTCCAGGAGAGCGTGACGTTGGCCTGGTAGAGGGAGGCCGCCGTGACGATCGCCCAGTAGGGGCGGCCGACGCCGGCGGCCGACGAGGCGTAGCCGGCCAGGGCGCATCCGATGAGGGTGCGGGCCGCGACCGGCAGCAGCGGGGAGCCGGGGCCGAGGCGGCGGAGCAGGGCGCGGCGGGCCGCGCCGGGGCCGGTGGGGCGGCCGGCGGTGCGTTCGGCGTCGATACCGAAGAGTTCGGCGGCGGTTCCGGGGGCGGCCGGCGGGGTGGGGACCGGGCCGCGGGCCCGGGTCTGCCCGGCCCAGGCGCGCAGCAGGCCGGGATCGGCGGCCGGTGCTCCGGCGCGCTGCTCCGGCGCGTCTGTGGAGAGTACGGCTTCGGCGTGCACGACGAGGCGTTCCAGTGCACGGCGTACGGGGGTGGGCCGGCCGGCCGCGAGCAGGGTCTGCCACGCCGCGTGCACGGCGGCGACCGCGGCGCGCCTGGTGCGGTGACCGGGTTCGGCGGCGTAGGCCGCGGCGGCGTTCAGGGCGCGGGCGGTCGCGTGGCGTTCGGGTCCTTCTCGGCGGATCAGCGCGGGTGCGGCGACAGTGACCAGCCAGGAGACCGCGCCTGCGCCGAGGGTCAGGGCGAGGTGCCCCGGCACCTGGCCGAGGTGTTGCGGGGCGAACAGGGCGGCGGAGCTGACGAACGTGAAGATCACCGGCCCCGGGGGTCCGATCCGGGTGGCGTCGCAGAGCAGCTTCTGCCCGGCGGCGAGGAGCGCGCCGACGGCGATCAGCACTGCGGCCGAACCGGTCAGCGAGGCCGCGACCAGCGACACCGCCAGACCGGCCAGCATGCCGATGACGACCGCGGTGACGGTCCGGGCGCGGCGGGCGTACGGGAGGCTGTGGCCGTACAGCGCACAGAGCGAGCCCGCCATCGTGTACATCACGAGGTCGAGGCGGTCGACGGAGAACAGCACCAGGTTCGGTATCGCCGTGGCGACGACCACACTGGACGCCGGCTTCCACCACATGTCCGAGGGCCGGGCCAGGCGCAGCGGGCCTGCCAGCGGGAGTCTGCGGACGGGAGGCTGCCGACGGGACCTTGTAGTTGTATCGCTCACTCAAATACGTTAACAGGTATTACACAGATAAAACACTTGGACGATATCTCCGCCCCGATGGCCCGCCGCCGCACACGGTCATAGCGTTCAGGTGCGCGGAGAGACGTGCACGGAGAAGCACGAGGCCCACCCGGCTCACGGAGGAATGCGGATGAAGCTCACAGCACCGGTGCCCGGCGGTCCCTGCTGGATCGAACTGAGCACCTCCGACGTCCAGGCGGCCAAGACGTTCTACGCCGCGCTCTTCGGCTGGCGGTGCGAGACGGATCCGCGCGAGGAGGCGGGCGGCTACACGATGGCGCACCTCGGGGACGCCCGGGTCGCGGCGCTCAGCCCCGTCTACCAGCCGGGGCAGCCGCCGGCGTGGACGGTCTCCTTCGCCACCGGGGACGTGGACGCCTCGGTGGCGAAGGTGACGGCGGCGGGCGGTTCGCTGCTGGTCGGCCCGATGGACATCTTCGACCAGGGCAGGTTCGCCGTGGTGGCGGATCCGTCCGGCGCGGTGTTCTCGCTCTGGCAGGGCCGCGCCTTCGCGGGCGCCGACCTGTTCAACGACCCGGGCGCCCTGGGCTGGACCGAACTCGTCACCCGCGAGAGCGAACCGGCACTCGCCTTCTATCCCGCAGTCCTCGGCTGGACGGTCAGCGCCTCGGAGACGTATCCGCAATGGGGGATCGACGGGGCGGACTTCGGCGGAGCACGGACGATGGACGAGACGTTCCCGCCCGAGGCGCCGCCGCACTGGCTGCCGTACTTCGCCGTCACGGATGCCGACGCGACGGCCGCCACCGCCCAGAGTGCCGGCGGCGAACTCCTGATGCAGCCCACGACCATCCCGCAGGGCCCGCGCATCGCCGTGATCCGGGACCCGCAGGGTGCCGTATTCGGTATTCACCGCACCGAGGCGTAGCGGCGGTTGTGCGCCGCCGCCCCACGCGCCCGGCCATGACCGACGGCGTACTGCCTGGGTAGCCTTCCGGCATGACCGGCAGCACGGAATCAGAAGCAGGTGGCATCGGCGCGGACGACGACGGGCGCATGTGGGCCAACACCCGTACGTGGGTGGAGAAGAAGCTGCCCGCCGGCGCCCGTGTCGTCGGCGCCGAGCCGCTGCGCGGCGGATGGACCTCACAGATGCGACTCCTCGGCGTCGCCGGCGGTGACGCCCCTGGGGCCCTGGTGCTGCGGTCCTTCGTCAAGCCGTTCTTCGTCCGGCACGCGGAGGGTCTGCTCAACCGCGAGGCAGCCGTCCTGGCGCTCCTCGGCGGCACCGATGTGCCGGCGGCCTCCCTGCACGGCGTGGACGCGACGGCGGAGCACTGCGACCACCCCTCACTGCTGATGTCCCTGCTGCCCGGGAGTGTGCGGGTCTGCGACGAGGGCGCGGACCGGCGGGCCGGGCTGCTGGCCCGGCAGCTGGTCCGCATCCACGGTGTCGACGTCACGGCGGAGAACCGGCCCCGCACCTACGAGGCCTGGACCGCGCCCGGCCGGGTGCGGGTCCCGGAGACCACCGCGCGGCCCGAGCTGTGGCAGCGTGCGGTGGACGTCATCCGGGGCGCCGCGCCGGAGTACCGGCCCCGTTTCCTCCACCGGGACTTCCATCCGGGCAATGTGCTGTTCGACGGGGAGGGCGACGACATCCGCATCACCGGCGTCGTCGACTGGGTGGAGACCTCCTGGGGGCCGGCGGATCTGGATGTGGCGCACTGCTCGACCACGCTCGCCCTGCTGCACGGCGCCGGGTCCGGGATGGCGTTCGCCGGCAGGTATCTCGCCGCGGGCGGCCTGCTGGCCGGTGAGCCCGGGGACCATCTGTACTGGCGCCTGCTGGACGCTCTCGCCTTCGCCCCCGACGCCGAGAAGGTGGCCGGCCCATGGCGCGAGCTGGGACGGGACGATCTGACACCGGAACTGCTCACCGAGCGGCTGGAGGAGTACCTTCAGGAGCTGTTTCTGCGATACGGCTGAGAGCCGCTGCCCGGCTGACGCACCCGCGTCAGCCGCCCTGTTCGTCCGTTGCCTGCACGTGGTCCGCGATGCCGACCACCAGAACACGGGTGCCCGGTTCGATCGGGCGCCAGCGGTGGACGAGCCCGCCTGCGCAGTAGAGCGTGTCTCCCCGTTCCAGGCGGTAGAAGTTGCCGTCCGCCTCGACCTCCGCCGAGCCGTCGGCGACGTAGAGGATCTCGTCGTTCCGGTGCCTGAACTCACGGCCCCAGTCGTGGTACCCGGTGAACTCCAGGGCGTGCAGGCGCTGATGGCCACGCACCAGTGGACGCATCCGGCCGGCGTCGCCGCCCTCCGCGCCGCTCTCGCGTACGGACGCCGAGGTGCCGCGCACCACGTCGACCGGGCGGGGTGCCTCGGCCGCGGCCAGCAGTTGGACCGCGGTCGTGTCGAGTGCGTCGGCGATGCGCTGGAGCGAACCCATGCTCGGCCGGGAGCGGCCGTTCTCGATCTGGCTGAGAAAAGGGGTGGAGAGGCCCGCCCGTCGCGCGACTTCCGCGAGGGTCAGCTCCAGCGCGCGACGGCGTCGGCGAATACCCGGGCCGACCAGTGGCGTGTCCGCCTCGCTCATATCGCTCACTCCGTGTCCCGCGTGCCGCACACCACAGCCGGCGGGGCTGGGAGCAGCCTACCGGGCCGGTTAATCTCTTAAGTCCCACCTAATAAAGTTAACCGGGAGGACCGATCCATGCCCCTCGTGGACCAGAACCAGCGACGGCGCCGCGGCACCGGACTCATAGCCCTGGACGAGGAGGCCTCCTCCGGCGGGTACACCCTCTTCGCCCCGCTCACCGGCGGCGGTGAGGTGTACCTGATCGACATGCGCGGTGAGGTCGTTCACCGGTGGGACCTCCCGCACCGCCCGGGGCGGCACGCCAGGATCCTGCCCAACGGCAATCTCGCCTACAGCGGAGTCCTCCCGGACGAGCCGGCGCTCTTCCCGATGTGGCACAAGTACCGCGGCGGGATCATGCAGGAGATCACCCCCGGCGGCACGGTCGTACGCGAGCACCGCGACCGCTACCAGCACCACGACGCGTACCACTACGGCGACGGCCGGCTCCTGTACACGGCCCTGGAGCCGCTGACCGGTGAGACCGCGGCAGCCGTCCGGGGCGGGGTGCCGGGCTCGGAGGCCGACGGCACCGTCTGGGCGGACACCATCGTCGAGGTGGACGCCGAGGGCAGGACCGTCTGGGAGTGGAAGGTCTCCGAGCACCTCGACCGCGAGGACTTCCCGCTGCACCCCGACTACGCGCGCGAGCACTACCCGCTGATCAACAGCGTGCTGCCGACCAGCGACGGCAACATCCTGGCGAGCTTCCGCTCCGTCTCCGCCGTGGTCGTCATCAGCCGGGAGACCGGCGGGATCATCTGGCGCAGCGAGCCCGGCGTCGTATCGCAGCAGCACTGCCCGACCGAGCTGGAGAACGGCAACTTCCTGGTCTTCGACAACGGCGTCTTCCGCCCGCACTGGGATGTGCCGTTCAGCCGGGTCATCGAGATCGAGCGGTCGAGTGGCACGATTGTCTGGGAATACCACGACCCGGCACGCGAGTCGTTCTTCGCCCCGTTCATGGGCAGCGCCCAGCGCCTGCCGAACGGGAACACGCTCGTGACGGACTCCCCCGCCGGACGCCTCTTCGAGGTGACCGCGGACGGCTATCTGTGCTGGGAGTACATCGTGCCGTTCTTCGGCGGCTACCAGGAAGAAGAAGTGCGCAAGCTGTTCCCGTCCGAGCCCAACGCCGTGTTCCGCTCCTACCGCTACTCGGCCGGGGAACTCCCCTGGCTCGACGTCCCGAAGGGCTGAGCCGGATCATGGCCTCCCCCGCCCCCGGCACGGCCGTGCCCGCCGGCCAGGCCCCGCCCGTCGCACCGGTCGACGAGCGGCTGCCGCTCCCCCGGCTGGTCCCGCTGGCCTTCCAGCATCTGCTCGCCGGGGTCGCCGCGCCCGTCTCCTCGGTGATCCTCATCGGCACCACGCTGTCGTTGACCGCGTCACAGACGGCGTCCCTGCTCAGCGCGACGCTCGTGCTGTGCGGTGTCGGGGCGCTGCTCCAGTCACTGGGCGTGAGGACGCTGCGCATCGGCGCCCGGCTGCCGTTCCTGATGCTGCCGGGCGGCGCGGCGGTGGCGATCTTCCTCCAGGTCGCCAAGGAGCACGGGCCCGCCACCGCCTCCGGTTCGGTGCTGATCGCGGCGGTCTTCCTGATCGCCGTGCTGCCGCTCTACGGGCGGCTGGTGCGGTTCTTCCCGCCGCTGGTGATGGGCACCACGGTGGTCCTGATCGGGATCAACATGATCAAGATCACCGCGCCGATGATCGCCTCGGGGCCGGGCCTCGGCTTCGCCACGCTGGGTATCACCGCCCTGTTCTTCCTGTTCACGCGTGGTGTCTGGCGGCAGATGTCGGTGCTCTTCGGTCTCGCGGGAGGCACGCTCGTCGCCGCGGTGAGCGGTACGGCCTTCCACCTGGCGCACGGCAGCACGTTCGCGCTGCCCGACCCGTTCCCGTACGGCACACCGCACTTCGACCTGCTGGCGGCCGTGCCGCTGCTGGTGTTCGCGCTCGCCTCGCTGGCGGAGGCGACCGGACAGACCGTGCTGAACAGTGAGGCGGTGGGCCGGACCCCGGACGCCGCGCGGGACGTCCCGCGGATCTCCCGCGCGGACGCCGTGACCTCCCTGGGCGCCGGGGTCTTCGGTACGTCGCTGATGGTGACCAGCGCCGAGAACATCGGCATCGTCCAGCTGACCCGGGTGCGCAGCCGGTTCGTCACAGCGGGCGCGGGCGTACTGCTGATCCTGTGCGGTCTCGTCACACCGCTCACCCGGCTGCTCGCCGCCATCCCGGAGCCGGTGGTCGGCGCCGCGGGGCTGATCATCTATGCGGTGATCGCGACGATGGGCTTCGGCATGCTCAGCCGGGAGAACCTCACCCACGGCACCAACGGCATCGTGGTCGCGCTCGCGCTCTGCGTCGGCCTGCTGCCGGTCTTCGCCCCCGAGATGTACGCGGGGCTGCCGGTGTGGGCCCGGACGGTCTTCGGCAGCGGGGTGGCGGCCGGGGCGCTGGCGGCGGTGGTCCTCGCGGCGGTGTTCGCCAGGCTGGGTCCGCCCGACGGAGAGCCGGAGCGTACGGCGGACTGAGCACACACGACCGCCCCCGTCCCCTCGCACGGCCGGCGAGGGGACGGGGGCGGTCTCGCGTACGGTCCCGGGATCAGCCGAGGCCGCGGGAGTCCTGCTTGAGCGCGGTGTCCACGGTGAGCGCCGTCGCGACCACCAGGCTCAGCAGCGGCTCGGGCAGCTGGTAGTGGATCTGCAGCACGTAGTTGTCCGCCGTGGTGAACAGCGTCTTCGCGAGGCCTTCCCAGGTCTTGGTGATCCGGGCTATCTCCGCGTCGTTGTGGTCGACGATCGCGAAGTTCCAGGCGCGCCAGTTCTCCGCCTTGATCGCGCCGACCTGCTGGCCGTCCACCATGATCGCGAAGTTGATCTTGCCGATGGCGTTCTGCTGGACGATCTCGCCGACCGGCTGCCCGTCGGGGCGCTGGACGATGACCTTGGACTTGATGAACTTCGCCGGTCGGGTGAGCAGCAGTTGCGGCTGACCGTACGCGTCACGGATTTCGAGACGGTGGGTCATGTACTGGTCGATGCTGCTGAGGAACCGCACCACCTTGCGGACTGCGCCCTGACCGACCTCGGTGACCGAGCCGACGGTGTTGCCGTGCTGGTCGAACACGCTGTACTCGTTCGTCACCTCGATCAGCTTGGCCTTCTGGCTCACCACCAGGACCTGCTGATTGAAGAGCGTGCCCGCGCCCGCGGCGCCACCCTGCTGGGGGTGGACACCCTGCTGCGGCACCGCGGCCGGCTGCTGGGCGGCCTGCTGCTGCTGAGGGGCCGCCTGCTGCTGATACTGCTGCTGGGGGGCCGCCTGCTGCTGATACGACTGCTGCGGCGCCTGGGCGGGGGCCTGGGCCTGCTGCTGCCCGCCTGCGGGATTGGTGTGCTCGGTCCACTGGGAGCCGTCCCAGTAGCGCAGCAGCTGGGGGGCGCCGTGCGGATCCGGATACCAGCCCGCAGATACGTTCGAGTGCGTTGTCACCGGGGCACACTATCTCGCCATGCGGCCGGCGGAACCCCTTGCCGCCACATCCACAGCTTCCCGGACCGACATCCCTACTCATTGAAACTTCACACACCGTACGATGTCCGGGTGAACAGGAGGAGTGGAGGGACCGACCGGGTGCGCGGCGCCCGCGGCTCGGTGGTGCTCGGCTGGGCGTTCGTGCTCCTCGCCCTCATGTCGTGCTGTTCGCTCGCCTCCGCGCAGCCGGCCGACGCACATCACGGCGGCGCCTCCCTCACCGCCCCGCGCGCCATCACACCGGTACCGGCCGTCGCGGCGCGGGTCGTGGTGGCCGACGCTCCCGGGGACCGGGGCGCAGGGAGTTCCTGCCACGGCGCGTCCGAGCACACGGCTCCGGCCGTACTGCCCACCCAGCCGGCACCGGCCGCACTCCCGTCCGCGCCCGCCCTTCTGCCGGCCGGCGCCCTCACCGGCGCGTGCGGAATCCGGGGCCCCTCCAACGACGCCGCCGGCGACGTGGACCATCTGACCCTCCAGGTTCAACGGATCTAGCAGCAGCGCCCGTTCCCCGGCATCCCCGGGGACGCCTCCGCCTGCCCGCAGACCGTCCGGCTCACCGAACCGAATCCGAGGATCCGCCATGGCCTCCGCCAAGAAGCCCGCACCTGCCACCGCCCGCCGCGCCAAGCTGGAGGAGGCCCGCCGACAGGAGCGGGCCCGCGAGCGCCGCAGCCGCATCATCACGATCACCGCCGCCGTCGTCGTCGTGGCCGGACTGGTGGCGGGCGGCGGCTATCTGATGAACGCCGCCGACGAGCAGGACAAGGCCGAGACGGCCGCCAAGTCCTCGCCCGTCCAGGGCGAGAAGAGCTGGGACAAGCTCACGCAGAACCATGTCGAGAAGAAGGTCGACTACCCGATGAACCCGCCGGTCGGCGGCGACCACAACCCGGTGTGGATGAACTGCGACGCCGATGTCTACACGGAGGCGATACCGAAGGAGAACGCGGTCCACTCGCTGGAGCACGGCGCCGTCTGGGTCACGTACACCGGCAAGGCGAAGCCCGCCGACGTGAAGAAGCTCGGCGAACGGGTCTCGGCCACCTCGTACTCCCTGATGAGCCCCGTCGAGGACCAGGCCGCACCGCTGATGCTCAGCGCCTGGGGAAAGCAGCTGACCGTGAAGAGCGCGACCGATCCCCGGGTGGCGCAGTTCTTCACGAAGTACGTCCAGGGCCCGCAGACCCCCGAGCCGGGCGCCGCGTGCACGGGTGGGGTCGCCAAGTGACCCCGTCGGCGCGCGGGTCCCGCCCGCTGGTGCTGGCCGGCGGTGCGGTGCTGCTGCTGGCGCTGGCGCTGGTCGCGCTCACGGTCGCCCGCCCGTCCTCGTCGGCCCCGGCCGCGCGGGCGGCAGCGTCCGCCCCGGCCGAGACCTCGGCGGACGTGGGGTTCGCGCGCGATATGGCCGTCCACCACCAGCAGGCGGTCGAGATGTCGTTCATCGTCCGGGACCGCACCGGCGACGTGGCGGTGCGGCGGCTCGCGTACGACATCATCAACACCCAGGCCAACCAGCGCGGCATGATGCTGGGCTGGCTGGAGATGTGGGGTCACGCGAAGAGTTCGCCCGGGCCGCCCATGGAGTGGATGGGGCACACCTCCGCCCCGCGCGGCGACGGGGCCCTGATGCCCGGCATGGCCACCGACACCGAACTCGACGCGCTGCGGGCGGCGAAGGGCAGGGACGCCGAGGTGCGGTTCCTGCGGCTAATGACCGCGCACCACCGGGCCGGCGCGGACATGGCCCGGGCCGCCGCGGCCGCGGCCGGCACCGACGAGATCAGGAACCTGGCCTCGGGCATGGTGCTGGGCCAGGAGTCGGAGATCGCGCTGATGGCGGACATGCTCAAGGAGCGGGGGGCCACGGCCTGAGCGCACGGGACCCGGCCGAGCCCCCGAGCGGGGTGCGGCCGGGGCCCTGGTCCCGGCGTACTGACGTACGGGATCGCATAGGCTCGGCTCCGATATGAAGAGCAACCTCACGCCGCTGGGGCCCAAGGCCGACAAGGACACCGTCCGGCGCAACAACCTCAGCCTCGTACTGCGGGCCGTCCGCGACGAGAGCGAGGGCGAGGCGACCCGGGCCGGGGTCGCCTCGCGGGTCGGGCTGACCCGGGCCGCCGTGTCCTCGCTCGTCGAGCAGCTCCTCGACAGCGGGTTCCTCACCGAGTCCGGCAAGACGTTCAGCGGACAGGCGGGACGGCCGGGCACCGCGCTCAAAATGGCCCGCACCGGGCCCGCCGGCCTCGGGGTCGAGGTCAACATCGACTACGTGTCGGTGTGCGTCGTCGACCTGGCCGGCACCGGCCGGGTCCGGCTCACCGAACACCTCGACAACCGGGGCGAGCCGCCCGCCGAGGTACTGGCGCGGGCGGCCAGGATCGCCGCGCGCACCCTGGAGTCGGCGGGCGAGCAGGCCCTGTTCCCGGTCGGTGTCACCTTGGCGCTGCCGGGTCTGGTCTCGGGCGGCGCGGTGCGCCAGGCCCCGAACCTGGGCTGGAACCAGGTCCCGGCCCAGGAGCTGTTCGCCGCCTCACTGGCCGCCGAGCGCCCCGGTCACGAGGCGCTGGCGGTGAGCTCGGAGAACGAGGCCAATCTGGCGGCCCTGGCGGAGCTGTGGTTCGGCGGGCTGGAGCGGATCCGGAGCTTTCTCTATCTGACCGGCGAGATCGGCGTCGGCGGCGCCCTGGTCATCAACGGCGAGCTGCTGCGCGGGGCGCACGGGTTCGCCGGGGAGATCGGGCATGTGGTGGTGGACTCGCAGGGGCCGCAGTGCCGGTGCGGTTCGCGCGGCTGCCTGGAGCAGTACGCGGGACAGACGGCGCTGCTGCGGGCGGCCGGCATCGAGGAGGAGACGGGCAGCGGTATCGGGGTCGCCGAACTGGAGCGGCGCGTGCGGGCCGGTGACGAGCGTGCGGTGGACGCGGTCGCCGGTGCGGGCCGGATGCTGGGGCGGGTGCTGTCCGGCGCGGTGAATCTGCTGGACCCGGACGCGGTGGTGCTCGGCGGGGTCTACCGGAATCTGATGCCGTGGCTGTCGCCGCCCGTCGACCAGGAGCTGACCGGCCGGGTCGTGTCCGGGCTGTGGTCCCCGGGCAGCGGGCGGCTGCGCGCCTCGTCCGTGGCGGGTGACGCGGCACGGGGCGCTGCGGCGCTGGTCATGACGGATGTGCTCGCCGACCCGGTGGCGTACGCGGGACGGACCACGGCCCGCTGAACCGGGGCGGGCCGGAGGCGGACGCGGGAACGCGAGCGGGGGACGGACGCGCGGCGCGTCCGTCCCCCGTTGTCACCTCGTCAGCCCGTGCGGCAGGGTCAGCGGACCCCGAGCAGGTGGTCCATCGCCAGCTGGTCCAGGGCCTCGAACGCCATGCCGCGCTCCGCCGCAGCCGTCACGTCGAAGTCCTCGTAGGCGGAGCGGTCGGCCAGCAGCCCGGCCACACCGTCGGCCGCGGTGGGCTGTGCCAGCTCGTCCAGCCGGGACGCGCGCAGCGCCTCCTGCACGACCGGGTCGGCGCGGAAGGCGGCAGCCCGGTCCTTCAGGATCAGGTAGTTGCGCATGCAGCCCGCGGCCGACGCCCAGACCCCGTCGTAGTCCTCGGTCCGCGGCGGCTTGAAGTCGAAGTGGCGCGGGCCCTCGTAGCCGGCCGTCTCCAGCAGGTCGACGAGCCAGAAGGCCTGGCGCAGGTCGCCGGCGCCGAAGCGGAGGTCCTGGTCGTACTTGATGC
>NZ_JBHVWF010000110.1:0-28980 GCF_042882365.1 Streptomyces sp. NPDC058221
GTGTGACGCCCCCGCCCCCACCCCCATCCTACCTTCCTCTCCATCGCGCCGAACGGCGTGCCGGAGCCGGCTCAGCCGGAGAGGGAGGTTCGGATGCGCCGCTATGCGAGGACCTTGGTCGCGGTCGCCCTGGCGGTCACCGTCGTTTCGGGGACCGCCGGCTGGGCGTCGGGGAATGCCCAGCAGGCCGTGACGGGCCCTCCGCCGGGCACCGCCGCCTGGCGGTCGGACCACGCGCTGGGGCGGGAGCTGCCCGATCCGGCGCGGGACACACCAGCCCAAGTAGCCCGATTCTTCGAGGGGTTGAGCGAGGAGGACCAGCAGTCGCTGGTCACCCGGCATCCGCTCGTCGTGGGAAACCTCGACGGTGTGCCCCTCGAACTCCGCTACCGGGCCAACGCCCTGTCACTGAAGGACAGTCACGACCCCCGGTACGCCCACCTCGCGGCGGACGACCACCGACAGATCCTGGCGTTCGACCCGCGCGGACGCGGTCAAGTGGCCGAGGTGTTCGGTGACTTGAGGACCGCGCGGCAGGTGTCCGTCGTGGTGCCGGGTTCCGACATCGATGCCGGGACCTTCGACCGCGGGAACGATGTGTACGGCACCCCGGCCGGCATGGCCAAGTCCCTCTACTCGCAGACCGGTCGGGGCAGCGCCGTCATCGCCTGGGCCGGGTACACCACCCCCGTCGGCGTCGGCATGGACGCCGCGACCGGCTCGCTCGCCGAGGCCGGGGCCGACCGGCTGACCCGGTTCGGCGACGGCCTGGCCGCCGACGGGGTGCCCACGCCCGCCGTGTTCTGCCACAGCTACGGCTCCGTCGTCTGCGGCCTCGCCGCGTCCCGGCTGCGCGCCACCGACCTGGTCGTACTCGGATCGCCCGGGATGCGCGCCGACACCGTGCGCGACCTGCACACCGACGCGCGGGTGTGGGCCGCCAAGGACACCAGCGACTGGATCGACGACGTACCGAACGTCGAGTTCGCCGGTCTGGGCCACGGCGCCGACCCGGCCTCCCGGGAGTTCGGCGCCCACCGGGTGCCCGCCGACGACGCCCACGGGCACACCGGCTACTTCGCCCCCGGCACCGAGTCCCTGCACGCCTTCGCCGCCATCGCGGACGGCACGTACGCGGAAGGGGACGCCCGATGAGCCTGCACGCCCTCGCGTCCCGCATCGACGCCCGTACCCCCGCCCACCGCGACCGTGCCGTCGACGGGCTGCGCGCCCTCGCCCTGCTCGCCGTGCCGACCGGGCACTGGCTGCTCGGCGGGTTCCGCCTCGACGGCGGCGGCGCCCTGCACAACGCGAGCCCGCTCTCCGCCTTCGGCGGCCTCGCCCCGGCCAGCTGGGTGCTCCAGATGCTGGGCGTGTTCTTCCTGGTCGGCGGGTACGCCTCGGTGCTCTCGTACCGCCGGAAGAAGTCCACGACGGGGGCCTGGCTGCGCGGCCGGATGGCGCGCCTGGGCAGGCCGGTCCTCGGCGTGACCGCCGTCTGGGCGGTGCTGATCCCGGCGCTGCACTCACTCGGTGTGCCGGGGGACACGCTGCGGACGGGGTCGACGCTGGTGATCCAGCCGCTCTGGTTCGTCGGCGTGTACGCGGTGGTCACCGCGCTGACGCCGTACTGCATGCGCATGGCGAAGAGATTCGGCGGCTGGGCCGCCGCGCCGCTGCTCGGCGCGGTCGCCGTCGTCGACCTGCTGCGCTACGGGCCGCTCTCCGACGTCATGCCGTCCTGGCTGAGCCTGCTGAACATCCTGCCGGGCTGGCTCTTCGCGTACCAGCTCGGCGTCTCCTGGGGCCTCGGCCGGATCGGGAAGCGGGGCGCCGCCGCGCTGCTCGTCGGCGGTGGTGTGCTGTTCGCCGCGCTGCTGCTCCTCTTCCACTACCCGGCGTCGATGGTCGGGGTGCCGGGCGAGGCGCGCACCAACTCGCATCCGCCGTCGCTGCTGGTCCTCGCGCTGGCCGCCGCGCAGAGCGGTGCGGCGATCCTGCTGCGGGGGCGGATCGGACGACTGCTGCGCAGGCCGCTGGTGTGGGCGCCGGTCGTCGTGATCAACCTGTCGGCGATGACGATCCTGTGCTGGCACCAGACGGCGATGCTGGCCGCGGCGGTTCCGGCGTCGTTCGCCGGTACGGTTCCGGGGCTGACGAACGGCCCGGACACGGTCGGCTGGGTCCTGGCCCGGATCGCGTGGATGCCGGTGTTCGCCGGGCTGCTGGCGCTGATCGCGCGGTACACGCGGGTGTTCGAGGCGCCGTGGAAGGCGGGGACGCGCGCCGCGAACGCCCGCCGCGCGCTCGCGGGGGTGCTCGCGGCGGGGTTCGCGGTGTTCGCGCTGGGGCTGGCGTGAACGGGGCGGAGTCCCGGGGCTCCGGCCCTCGATCGCCGGACGGGGTGGATTTCGCCCGTCCGGCGAGAGCGGACCGCTTCCTACTCGCGGACCGTGGCCGTCGAGCTCATGTCCGGGTAGCGGTCCCCCGCCACCTGGCCCGCGATGGGCTCCAGCGTCGCCAGCTCGTCGGCCGTCAGCGTGATCCGGGTGGCGCCCACGTTCTCCAGCAGACGGCTGCTCTTACGGGTGCCCGGGATCGGCACCACGGTCAGGCCGTGCACCTGGGCGCGCTGATGCACCCAGGCCAGCGCCACCTGTGCGGCACTCGCCCCGTGTGCGGCGGCGATCGTGTGGACCGGCTCCAGCAGCGCGGCGTTCGTCTTCGCGTTGTCGCCGGTGAAGCGTGGCTGGAACTGCCGGAAGTCGTTCTTCGCCAGGTCCTTGCCCGCGTCCGCGAACGCCCCGGTCAAGAAGCCCCGGCCGAGCGGCGAGTACGGCACGAGGGTCACTCCGAGCTCCACGGCGGCGGGCACCGCGCTGCGCTCGACGTCACGGCTGAACAGCGACCACTCGGACTGGAGGGCGGCGATCGGGTGCACCGCGTGTGCCTCGCGCAGCTCCGCACCGGTCACCTCGCTCAGCCCGAGCTGCTTGACCTTGCCCTGCCGCACCAGCTCGGCCATCGCGCCGACGGACTCGGCCAGCGGGACGGCCGGGTCGCGGCGGTGCATGTAGTACAGGTCGATGACGTCGGTGTTCAGCCGGCGCAGGCTGTTCTCGACGGCCTGCCGGATGTACGCGGGGTCGTTGCGGATGCCCCGGTAGTGCGGGTCGTCGTCCCTCCGCTCGATGGCGAACTTCGTGGCGAGGGTGATCTCGTCCCGGTGCGCGCCGACGAAGGGCGCGATGAACGTCTCGTTGGCGCCGCTGCCGTAGATGTCAGCGGTGTCGAAGAGCGTGACGCCCGCGGCGAGGGCCGTCTCCAGGGTTTCGCGTGCCGAAGCCTCGTCGGTGTCGCCGTAGAACTCGCTCATCCCCATGCAGCCGAGCCCCTGGAGACCGATCTGCGGCCAGCCCTTGCTGCCGAGCCCCACGGTGGCGATCTTGTTGTCAGTCATCAGGTACTGGACCTCTCCGGCGCCCGCCGGGCGCTCGCATAAAAGTCGATCTTGTAGTCGAGGACGGCGAGGGTGTCCTGGAGTTCCGCAATCCGCGTTCTCACGTCGCGGCGGGTCGCCTCCAGCAGTTCCTGCCGTTCCTCGAAGGTGTGCTCGCCCGCACGCAGCAGCTCCGCGTACCGGACCATGTGGGCGACCGGCATCCCGGTCAGCCGCAGCTTGCCGACGAAGACCAGCCAGTCCAGGTCACGGTTGGTGAAGCGGCGCTGGCCTGTGTGCGACCGGTCGACGTGCGACATCAGCCCGATTCGCTCGTACCAGCGCAGGGTGTGTGCGGTGAGCCCGGTGAACGCGGCCACCTCGCTGATCGTGTACTGGTCCTGCCCCTCGGGGCGCGGATGCGCCTTGGGGGGCGGTACGCAGATATCGGTCCGCGTCGAAGTCGCCTCGATCACCGTCATGACCTCCACGCTAGAACCTTGGAGTGCACTCGAAGCAAGCGTATCCGGGTGCGGGTTTCTGCGGACGTCGGGCAGAACCTACCCTCGTACGCATGCAGAGCCTGGCGTTGATCGAGAACTGGCCCGTCCCCACCGCGGCCGCAGCCGTCGTACGAGCGGACGGGACCGTCCTCGGCAGGCACGGTCCGACCGCGCACCGCTTCCCGCTCGCCTCCGTCACCAAGCCGCTGGCCGCCTATGCGGCGCTGGTCGCGTACGAGGAGGGTGCGGTCGAGCTCGACGAACCGGCGGGGCCCGAGGGCTCCACGGTCCGGCATCTGCTCGCCCACACCAGCGGCCTCGCCTTCGACGAGCACCGGGTGACGGCCCCGCCCGGCACCCGGCGGCTGTACTCCAACGCCGGCTTCGAGGTACTCGGCGACCATATCGCCAAGGCCACCGACATCCCGTTCCCGGAATACGTCCGACAGGCGGTCCTGGAACCCCTGGGGATGGCCGGGACCGCACTGGACGGCTCCCCCGCCCGCGACGGCGTCTCCACGGTGGACGACCTGGTGCGGTTCGCGGCAGAGGTCCAGGCCCCGCGCCTGCTCGACCCGCGCACGGTGCTCGCCGCGCAGAGCGTCGTCCACCCCGGGCTGAAGGGCGTGCTGCCGGGCTACGGCCACCAGAACCCCAACGACTGGGGCCTCGGCTTCGAGATCCGGGACCACAAGTCGCCGCACTGGACCGGCGACTCCTCCTCCCCCGCCACGTTCGGTCACTTCGGGCAGTCGGGCACCTTCCTGTGGATCGACCCGGTGGCGGGCGCGGCCTGTGTGGCGCTGACCGACCGGGCCTTCGGCCCTTGGGCCGCCGAGGTCTGGACGCCGTTCACGGACGCGGTGCTGGCCGAGCTGGCGGCGTGACCGGGGCGGCCGGTGGCCGCCCCGGGCCCGTTCCCTCTCCTCAGACCGTCGACACGCGGCCCGCGTACCGCTGGGTCCAGCCGGTCCCGGTGTCGGCGGCGGTGAGAACCACGTCGTAGTAGCCGTGCTCGGTGGGCCAGTGCACGACGGTGGAGGAGCCGCCGCGGACGGTGTACCTCCGGGTGCCGCCGAGGTAGTCGTTGGCCTTCAGCGTGTAACGGACGGGCTGTCTGCCGTCGTTGTGCAGCCTCAGCCTGACCCCGGCGTGCCGGCCCCCGACCAGCTCCGCCTCGACGCGCGGGATGCCGATGTGCTTCGTGCTCTCGTGCTCGGGGACCAGCTGTCCGGCGAAGGAGCGCAGGAAGCCGTCGGGGCCGTAGACGGAGAAGGCGTACTGGCCGTCGGTCTTCGTCGCATCCCAGGTGTACGTACGAGGGGCCGCCGCGGTCACCGTGTACGGGGTGTTGTCGAAGGCGAGGTACCGGTCGGGGAAGACCTGAAGACTCACCGCCTTGCCCGCAGGGCCGCCGGCCAGCGTCATGGACGCGGTCACCGTGCCGGCGGACCGGTCCTCGGTGAGGGTGGCGTGCGGGTGGAAGGGGAGGCCGCGCGGCTTCATCCGGTGCGACGACGGCTTCGGCGGGTTCCCGGTGACCGGGTCGGCGATGTGGACCCGGCCCGGCCGGGGGTGCGCGAAGTCGATCGCGCTGGTCAGGTCGCCGGCGATGGAGCGGCGCCACTCGGTGATGTTCGGGCAGGTGAACGGCTTGCCCAGGTAAGAGGCCCAGGTCTCCAGGAACTTCACCGTCGAGGTGTGGTCGAACACCTCCGACGCGACGTAGCCGCCTCGTGTCCACGGCGAGACCAGCAGCATCGGCACCCGGGGACCGAACCCGTACGGAGTGGTGCCCGAGAACTCACCGGCCGTGCCCGCCTCCGGGCGCGGGGGCAGTACATGGTCGAACTTTCCGTCGTTCTCGTCGTAGGTGATGATCACCAGGGTGTGGTTCCAGATGTCCTCGTTGCCCTGGAGCGTCTTGAGGACCTTGTTCATGTAGCGCTCGCCGTGGACGGTGTCGAAGCCCGGGTGCTCGCTCCACGCGGCGGGCATCACCACCCAGGAGACCTCGGGAAGCGGGTGCTCCGCCCCAGGCTCGCAGGCCGCGATCAGGTCGCGGAGCACTGCGTCGAGGTTCGCCTCGGAGTCGTCGTTCGGCGTGGTGGCGCCCTCGTAGACGAAGGAGTTGGCCTTCCAGATCTTGCCGGTGCCCGGTTCGAGGTCGGCCTCGGCCGCCGTGCGGGGGTCGAAGGACTTGAAGCTGTTGGTGACGTTGCAGCCGTACTCGCCGACATAGCCGCTCTGGAGGCTGCCGGCGACGCCGTTGCCGCTGTTGTCGGAGTAGACCCGCCAGTCGATGCCGGCCTGCTGGAGCTGCTCGGGGACCGTGGTCCAGCTGCGGCTGTAGTCGTTCTGCCCGGCGTTGGTGACCTCCCCGCCGCCCGAACCGGTCATCAGGTAGTAGCGGTTCGGGATGGTCGGCCCGTGCAGCGAACAGAAGCTCATGTCGCAGACGGTGTACTGGGAGGCGAGCGAGTACATCCACGGCATGTAGTCGGGCGTGTAGTACCACATGCAGTGGTCGCCCTTGTCCTTCACCCAGGTGTCCCACCGCCCGTCGTCGGCACCGTAGAAGTTGTGGTTGTCGCTCCAGGTGGCGGTCGAGGGGGCGGGCGTCACGATGGCGCCGGTGGCGTCGCGCTGCTGGAAGACGTCGGTGCCGTCCTGGAACCTCAGGACCTGCTTGTCGTGGTGCCCGCGTACGCCGCGCAACTGCCCGAGGTAGTGGTCGAAGGAGCGGTTCTCCTGCATCAGGATCACCACATGCTTCAGATCGGAGATGTCGCCGTTGAAGCCCTTGGGCAGAACGTATTCGGCCGCACTGGCCTGCGCCCCGCCGATCGCTTCGGCGACCGGGCCGGCCGCCAGCGCGCCGAGGCCGCCGGCGGCGGTCTGGAGCATCCGGCGCCGGGTGATGCCGGATTCACCGGCGGGTCTCACCAGGTGTTCGGCGGCTTCTGCGTTCTCGGTGGTGAGGAGAGTCATCAAGGAACCTCTGGGGGAGAGTGGTTCAGGAAGGGAACGTCGGCGCGTGCCTGCGAAAACTAGGCCGCCGGGGCGAACGGCGGGCGAACCGTGGCCGTACTCCTGAGACACCGGCAGATGATCTCTCGCCGCTCCACCGGGTGGGGGTGTCACCGGGCAACATTCCAACAGCCCCCTGCCATCCCGGTAGTCGGAGATCACAAATGGCCGATACTGTCCCCGGCCATGACCGACATAGTGCGTGCCGCCGCCTCCGACGTCCCGGCACTCGCCGCCGTGCTCGCCAATGCCTACGCCGAGGACCCCGTCTGGTCCTGGCTGATGCCGCGCGACCGCGACCGGAAGCTGCGGCTCCTGTTCACCGCGCACCTAGGGCAGCAGGTCCCGGCCGGCCGGGTTTGGACCGACCGGGACCGCACCGTGGCGGCGGTGTGGACGGAGCCCGGACAGTGGAAGCTGCCGGTGAGCTACCTGCTGCGCAACGCGGGCACGCTGCTACGGGCCGGACGGGTCCAACTTCCCCGGATCGGTATGCGGTTGCTCGCACTGGAACACCGCCATCCGGCAGGCCCCGCGCACTGGTACGTGGAGTACATCGGCACCCACGCCGACGCGCGCGGCACGGGGCGCGGTTCGCAGGTGCTGGGCGGGCTGCTGGAGCAGGCGGACGCGGACGGGCGTCCGGTGTTCCTGGAGTCGAGCAACCGCCGCAACCTGACGTTCTACGAGCGGCACGGGTTCGCCGCGCGCGAGGAGATGGCGTTCCGGACCGGGCCGCCGATGTGGCCGATGTGGCGGCGGGAGGCTGGGCGGTAGGACGTCAGTCCGGCAGTTCCCAGATCAGCGCCTCGGCGGGTCCCGCGCCCCCGACCAGCTCAAGGCCCTCCTCGGCGGTGATCCGCGCCGAGTCGCCCGGTACCAGCTCCTCGTCGCCGATCCGCACCTCTCCGGCCACCACATGCACGTACACCCGCGGCGCGTCCGGCACCGCTGTGCGCTCCCCCTCCCCCAGCCGGCGCACATGGAGCATCGCGCCCGCTTCAGGGAGGGCGTACGGGGTGGAGTCGGCGATCCCGGGGACGGTCGTGTACGAGGGCTCGCCGCCCGGCTCCAGCGGTGCGAGCCACATCTGAAGGAACGTCAGCGGACGCTCCCCGTCGTTGCGTTCGACATGCCGGACACCGCCCGCCGCACTGAGGTGCTGGACGTCCCCGGCCCGTACGACCGTGGCGTGACCGGTGGAATCGCGGTGGGTCAGCTCCCCCTCCACCACCCAGGTCACGATCTCGGTGTGGCTGTGCGGGTGCTCGTCGAAGCCCGCACCGGGAGCCAGGCGTTCCTCGTTGCACGCCAGGACCGGGCCGAAGCGCAGATTGTCCGGATCGTAGGAGGTGCCGAACGAGAAGGAGTGCCGGGACTCGATGCCGGCCGCCTCGTCCCCGCCCCTGAAACGGTCGCCCGAGCGACATACGGAAATCACCTCCCCACGGTAGCCCGCGCGGCCGGAGGCGGACCCTGGTCACGGGCGGCTACCCGGCGGTACGACCCGCGGACCGCCCCACCCCTCCGGGCGGACGTCCGGATAAGGCAGTCTTGTGTCCGTGCCCCGACCCGATCCTGAGCAGTCCGCCGCGAACGACGCCCACCTCCATGCCGCGACCCTGAAACGGCTGGAGCAGTCCTCCGGCCGGCTGGCCGCGAACGCGATTGCCCGCATGGACGAGTCACTGCCGTGGTACCGGGCCATGCCACCGGAGAACCGGTCCTGGATCGGCCTGGTCGCCCAGGCCGGTATCGCGGCCTTCACCGAGTGGTTCCGGCATCCGGAGACCCCGCAGGCCATCTCGACCGATGTCTTCGGTACGGCTCCGCGCGAGCTGACCCGGGCGATCACGCTGCGGCAGACCGTCGAGATGGTGCGGACGACCATCGAGGTCATGGAGGCCGCGATCGACGAAGTCGCCGCACCCGGCGACGAATCGGTCCTGCGCGAGGCGCTGCTGGTCTACGCGCGGGAGATCGCCTTCGCGACCGCCCAGGTGTACGCCCAGGCCGCCGAGGCCCGGGGCGCCTGGGACGCCCGGCTCGAATCGCTCGTGGTGAACGCGGTGCTGTCCGGGGAGGCCGACGAGGGCGCCGTGTCCCGGGCCGCCGCGCTCGGCTGGAACTCCCCCGAGCATGTCTGCGTGCTGCTCGGCACGGCCCCGGACGGCGACAGCGAGCTGACCGTGGAAGCGATCAGGCGCGCCGCACGGCACGCCAAGCTCCAGGTCCTGACCGGTGTGCTCGGAAACCGCCTGGTCGTCATCGCGGGCGGCAGCGACAATCCGCTCCAGGTGGCGAAGGCGCTGATCGGCCCGTACGCGGCGGGACCGGTCGTCGCCGGGCCCGTGGTGCCCGACCTGCTGGCGGCCACCCGGTCCGCCCAGGCCGCCGCCGCCGGGCTCAAGGCGTGCAGCGCCTGGCAGGACGCGCCCCGACCGGTCCTGGCGGACGATCTGCTGCCGGAGCGCGCGATGGCGGGTGACCCTGCCGCGCGGGATCAGTTGGTGGAGGAGATCTACAGACCGCTCGAAGAAGCGGGTTCTGCCCTCCTGGAAACGCTGAGTGTGTATCTGGAACAGGCGAGCAGCCTCGAAGGGGCCGCCAGGATGCTCTTCGTCCACCCCAACACCGTGCGCTACCGGCTCCGACGTGTGACAGACGTCACCGGATGGTCGCCCTCCGATGTGCGTTCGGCGTTCACGCTGCGGATCGCCCTGATCCTGGGGCGGCTGGCCGACCGGGATCGCCAGTCCTAGACTTTTGTCGAACTTCAACAATTCCCCATACGGTTCTTCGTCCCTGTCCCCACGGGTGTTCCGGACCGTTCACAAGAGAGAGTGTGAGGGTGCTCGTACTCGTCGCTCCCGGCCAAGGCGCTCAGACGCCCGGCTTCCTGACTCCCTGGCTCGACCTCCCCGGTGCCACCGACCGCATCGCGGCCTGGTCCGACGCCATCGGGCTCGACCTTGCCCACTACGGCACCAAGGCTGACGCGGACGAGATCCGCGACACCGCGGTGGCTCAGCCGCTGCTGGTCGCCGCCGGTCTGCTGTCCGCCACCGCACTCGATGCTTCACCGAGCGTCGTCGCAGGTCACAGCGTTGGTGAAATCACCGCAGCCGCCCTCGCCGGTGTCATCGGCGACGAGGCCGCCCTCCGTCTCGTACGCACCCGTGGGCTCGCCATGGCCGAGGCCGCCGCGGTGACCGAGACCGGTATGGCCGCGCTGCTCGGTGGGGACCCCGAGGTCACCATCCCGCATCTGGAGAAGCTCGGTCTGACTCCGGCGAACGTCAACGGGGCCGGTCAGATCGTCGCCGCCGGTACCGCCGCGCAGATCGCCGAGCTCACCGAGAACAAGCCGGAGGGGGTGCGCCGTGTGGTGCCCCTGAAGGTCGCCGGCGCGTTCCACACGCGCCACATGGCCCCCGCGGTCGAGCGGCTCCGCGAGGCCGCCGCGGCCCTGACGGTCTCCGACCCGGCCGTGACATATGTCTCGAATGCCGACGGTAAGGCCGTCGCCACCGGTGCGGAGGTCATCGCCCGGCTGGTCGGCCAGGTCGCCAACCCGGTCCGCTGGGACCTGTGCATGGAGACCTTCAGGGAACTGGGCGTCACCGCGCTGATCGAGGCCTGCCCCGGCGGCACGCTCACCGGTCTCGCCAAGCGCGCGCTGCCCGGCGTGAAGACGCTCGCGCTCAAGACCCCCGACGACCTCGACGCGGCCCGCGCGCTCATCGCTGAGCACGCGGGCGCCTAAGGAGCCCGAGAGCATGTCGAAGATCAAGCCCAGCCAGGGCGCCCCGTACGCACGGATCATGGGTGTCGGCGGCTACCGCCCGACCCGGGTCGTGCCCAACGAGGTGATCCTCGAGACGATCGACTCGTCCGACGAGTGGATCCGCTCCCGGTCCGGCATCGCCACCCGCCACTGGGCCTCCGAGGAGGAGACCGTGGCCGCGATGTCCATCGAGGCGTCCGGCAAGGCCATCGCCGATGCCGGGATCACCCCGTCGCAGATCGGCGCGGTCATCGTCTCCACCGTCTCGCACTTCAAGCAGACCCCGGCCATCGCCACCGAGATCGCCCACCGGATCGGCGCGGGCAAGCCCGCCGCCTTCGACATCTCGGCCGGCTGCGCGGGCTTCGGCTACGGTCTGACGCTCGCCAAGGGCATGATCGTCGAGGGCTCGGCCCAGTACGTCCTCGTGATCGGCGTCGAGCGGCTGAGCGACCTCACCGACCTGAACGACCGCGCGACGGCGTTCCTGTTCGGCGACGGAGCCGGCGCCGTCATCGTCGGCCCGTCCAAGGTGCCCGCCATAGGCCCGACGGTCTGGGGCTCCGAGGGCGACAAGGCGGACACGATCAAGCAGACCGTGGCGTGGGACACCTTCCACGCCGACCGTCCGGAGAAGTTCCCGGCCATCACGCAGGAGGGCCAGGCGGTGTTCCGCTGGGCCGTCTTCGAGATGGCCAAGGTCGCCCAGCAGGCGCTGGACGCGGCCGGGATCGCTCCGGAAGACCTGGACGTCTTCATTCCGCACCAGGCCAACATGCGGATCATCGACTCGATGGTGAAGACCCTGAAGCTGCCGGAGCACGTCACGGTCGCCCGTGACGTGGAGACCACCGGCAACACCTCCGCCGCCTCGATTCCGCTCGCAATGGAGCGGCTTCTGGCGACCGGTCAGGCGAAGAGCGGCGACACCGCGCTCGTCATCGGCTTCGGGGCGGGTCTCGTCTACGCCGCGACGGTCGTTACCCTCCCCTAGGCACACCGGGTCTTTTCGCCCGGACGCCCGAACCCAGCAGATATACACCGAAGGAGCGCCAACATGGCCGCCACGCAGGAAGAGATCCTCGAGGGTCTCGCCGAGATCGTCAACGAGATCGCCGGTATCCCGGCCGAGGACGTCCAGCTGGACAAGTCCTTCACCGACGACCTGGATGTCGACTCGCTGTCCATGGTCGAGGTCGTCGTCGCCGCCGAGGAGCGCTTCGAGGTCAAGATCCCGGACGAGGACGTCAAGAACCTCAAGACGGTCGGCGACGCCGCTGACTACATCCTCAAGCACCAGGCCTGATCCAGCCGGTTCGTGTGTCGCCACCCGGCGGTGGCGCCGCTGATTCACGACCCTCTACACGTGGAGAAGATTTTCCAGTGAACTCGACCAATCGCACCGTGGTCGTCACCGGTATCGGCGCAACCACTCCGCTGGGTGGCGATTCCGCATCGACCTGGGAAGGTCTGATGGCCGGCCGTTCCGGCGTCAAGCCTCTCGAGGGCGAACGATTCGCCGAACTGCCTGTCCGGATCGCGGCCCTCGCGGCCGTCGACCCGGGCGAGGTCCTGCCCCGTCCGCTCGCCCGCAAGCTGGACCGATCGGCGCAGTTCGCGCTGATCGCGGCCCGTGAGGCGTGGGCGGACGCGGGCTTCACCGGCAAGGCCGGTGAGGACGAGAAGATCCAGCCCGAGCGGCTGGGTTCGGTCATCGCCTCCGGTATCGGCGGCGTGATCACCCTGCTCGACCAGTACGACGTGCTGAAGGAGAAGGGCGTACGCCGCGTCTCCCCGCACACCGTGCCCATGCTCATGCCCAACGGCCCGGCTGCCAACGTCGGTATCGAGGTGAACGCCCAGGCGGGCGTCCACACCCCGGTCTCCGCCTGCGCGTCGGGCGCCGAGGCCATCGGTTACGCCGTCGAGATGATCCGCACCGGCCGTGCCGATGTGGTCCTCGCCGGTGGCACCGAGGCGGCGATCCACCCGCTGCCGATCGCCGCGTTCGCCAACATGATGGCGATGTCCAAGAGCAACGACGAGCCCGAGAAGGCCTCGCGTCCGTACGACACCGCCCGGGACGGCTTCGTCCTCGGCGAGGGTGCCGGTGTCGTGGTCCTGGAGTCCGCGGAGCACGCCGCCGCGCGCGGCGCCAAGGTCTACTGCGAGGTGCTGGGCCAGGGGCTGTCCGCCGACGCCCACCACATCGCCCAGCCCGAGCCGACCGGCCGCGGTATCGCCGCCGCGATGCAGAACCTGCTGGACCAGACGGACCTCAAGCCGTCCGAGGTCGTGCACCTCAACGCGCACGCCACGTCCACGCCGCAGGGCGATGTCGCGGAGCTGAAGGCTCTGCGCAAGATCCTGGGCGACGACCTGGACCATGTCGCGATCTCCGCAACGAAGTCGATGACCGGTCACCTGCTCGGTGGCGCGGGTGGCATCGAGACCGTGGCGACGGTTCTTGCGCTGCACCACCGGATGGCTCCGCCGACCATCAACATCGAGAACCTCGACGACGCGGTCGAGGCGGACATCGTGCGCGACGCGCCCCGGCCGCTGCCGGAGGGGCCGGTCGCGGCGATCAACAACTCGTTCGGGTTCGGCGGGCACAACGTGGTGCTGGCGTTCCGTAGCGTGTGACCTTTTCCCGCTTGTACGCGTGAAGCCCGTCTTTCCCCCGTGAGGGGGAGGCGGGCTTCACGCTTGGCGCGGACCTTTTCGGGGGCTCCGCCCCCGCACCCCCGCTCCTCAAACTCCCCCAGACTCCGTCCGGGGGGACCCCCAAGGGGCTTGATTTGGCCTCAGCACCGAACCAAGCCCCGCCGGCGATTGAGGCGCGGGGCGCGGGGCGGAGCCCCGGTCGGGCCCGGGGTTACACCACCTGGTGGAGCCAGCGGACCGGGGCGCCCTCGCCCGCGTGGCGGAAAGACTCCAGCTCGTCGTCCCACGGCTTGCCCAGAAGTCTGGCGATCTCCGCTTCGAGGTCGGACTCACCACTCACCGAGCGGGCCAGAGCCGCCCTGAGCCGGTCCTCGGGGATCAGGATGTCGCCGTGCATACCGGTGACCGCGTGGAAGATGCCCAGCTCAGGCGTGGAGCTGTAGCGCTCGCCCTCCGCGGTCGGCGACGGCTCGGCCGTCACCTCGAAGCGCAGCAGATCCCAGCCGCGCAGCGCGGAGGCCAGCTTCGACGCCGTGCCCGGCCGGGCCTGCCAGGAGAACTCGGACCGCCAGGTGCCGGGCGAGGCCGGCTGTCTGGTCCAGTCGAGCTGGACCCGCACACCAAGGACACCCGCCACCGCCCATTCGACATGTGGGCAGAGCGCGCGCGGTGCGGAGTGAACGTACAGGACTCCACGTGTCGTCACCGGGACCTCCAGTGTGGGACGAGGTTCGCCTTCCCCAGCGGCCTCGCGTCCGCACCGCCTCTTCTCGGCCGCTGCCCGAGGTTGTCATCAGTAAACAGCATCGGGAGTTAATCTCCGGAAAAGGGACAGTATGTGACGTGATGTGATGTGAGGAAGCCACCCGAGTGGAGCCGGGTGACCCGAGGAGCCACTGGTTCGACGTGGAAAAGCTACCGTGCGGCGGCGTCCGAGGTGTGACGTACCGTCGGTCCTGGGCCCAGGATTCGCTCAGCATTCACCCGGCAGAGCGCGACGGCCCGCCGACCGGTGCCAACAGGGTTTGCCGGGGGCATGGAATGGACGGGAGAGGACGAGGGAATGCCGGATCGCCCCGTACGGCACCGCTCGCGCGCGTCCATGGCCGCGCTGGCCGTGTTGTCGTTCCTCGGCACGGCCGCACTGGCCGGATGTGACTCCGGGTCGGGCAGTACGACGAAGGGTGCGTCGGCCGGGGAGCACCACGCGGCGGCCGCGCCGGTCTGGGACCGCAGCCCGAATTCGGTCGCGGCGGTCGGGGACTCCATCACCCGCGGGTTCGACGCCTGCTCGGTGCTGGCGGACTGTCCCGAGGTGTCCTGGTCGACCGGTACGGACAGCTCGGTGCGCAGCCTCGCGGTACGGCTGCTCGGCGCCTCCGGCGCGGCGGACCACAGCTGGAACCACGCGGAGACGGGGGCCCGGATCGCCCAGCTGCCGGAGCAGATGGCGCTGGCAGCGAAGGAGGACCCGGATCTGGTGACGGTGATGATCGGCGCCAACGACGCCTGCCGGGACTCGGAGCGGGCCATGACATCAGTGGCCGATTTCCGCGCGTCGTTCGAGGCGTCCATGCGCCGGCTGCGCAGCGCGGCGCCCAAGACGCAGGTGTACGTGTCGAGCGTGCCGGATCTGAAGCGGCTCTGGTCGACGGGGCGCGGCAATCAGCTGGGCAAGCAGATCTGGAAGCTGGGTATCTGCAAGTCGATGCTGGCGAACGCGGACGACATGAGCACATCGGCGGTGGCCCGGCGCTCGGCGGTGCAGGAGCGGGTGGTGGCGTACAACGAGGTGCTGCGCGAGGTGTGCGCGAAGGACGTGCGCTGCCGTTACGACGGCGGGGCGGTCTTCGACTACCGGTTCACCGGCAAGCAGCTCAGCCAGTGGGACTGGTTCCACCCGGGACGCAACGGGCAGGCCCGGCTGGCCGAGATCGCGTACCGCAACGTCACGGCGGCCCGGCCCCCCGCATAGGGACCGCCCGGTCTAGAGTTCGTGATCATGGACACGGGTTCGGGCACGGCGACACGTACGGAAGACTTCGGCACCCTCGGGGACGGCACGCCCGTGCGCCGCTGGACGCTGGAGCGCGACGGTACGCGGGTGCGCCTGCTGACGTACGGCGGCATCGTGCAGTCGGTCGAGGTGCCGGACCGTACGGGTGCGCGGGCCGGTGTGGCGCTCGGGCTGCCGGATCTCGCCTCGTACCGGAAGTACACCGGCCCCTACTTCGGCGCGCTGGTCGGGCGGTACGCGAACCGGATCGGCGGCGCGGCGTTCGAGCTGGACGGGCGGACCCGTCACGTCACGCGCAACGAGGGGCGCAACCATGTGCACGGCGGCGCCCGCGGCTTCGACAAGCGCGTGTGGGACGCCCGGGAGACCGCTGACGGGGTGGAGCTGTCCCTGGTCTCGGCCGACGGGGAGGAGGGCTTCCCTGGACGGCTGGAGCTCTCGGTGGCCTACGCGCTCGACGAGGGCGGGGCGCTGCGGATCTCGTACCGGGCGACGACGGACGCGCCGACCGTGCTGAACCTCACGAACCACACCTACTGGAATCTGGCGGGCGCCGACCACGGCAGCGCGCTCGGGCAGCGGCTGCGGATCGCGGCCGGCCGGATCACCCCGGCCGACGCCGAGTCGTTGCCGACGGGCGAGTTCCTGCCGGTGGCGGACACCCGGTTCGACTTCCGGGAGCCGCGGCCCCTCACCACGGGGTACGACCACAACTTCGTGCTGGACGCGGACGCGGCGGGCCCTGCGGCCGAACTGTACGACGAGGTGTCGGGGCGCGTCCTGACCGTGACGACGACGGAGCCGGGCCTTCAGCTCTACACGGCGGACCACTTCGATGGGGAGCCGTTCGGGCCGTGTGCCGGCGTCGCGCTGGAGACGCAGCACTTCCCGGACTCCCCGAACCGTCCGGAGTTCCCCGGCACGGTGCTGCGGCCGGGCGAGGAGTTCGTGTCGACGACGGTGTACGGCTTCTCGGTGCGCTGAGACGGTACGGCTGGGACGGTACGGCGGAGAAGAGCCCCGGAGCGGGGTCAGGGACCGCTCCGGGGCTCTTCCGTATGTGAGGGCCGGGCCCGCTGTGGCGCCGGGCCCGCTACTCCCTGATCTCCACGCGCGCGGTCAGCCGTACGTCGCTGAGCGAACGGGCCGCCTGCACCTCGTACGCACCGGGGACGACGGTCCAGCCGTGGGCCTTCTCGTCCCAGATCTCGTAGGCGCGCCGCTCCAGCGGGACCGTCACCTCGACGCTCTGCCCGGGGGCCGCCTCGACCCGGGCGAAGCCGGCCAGGACCCGCAGGGGTCGCTCGACCGTGTCGGCCTGCGGGGCCAGGTAGAGCTGGACGGTCTCGGCGCCCGGCCGGGTGCCCGTGTTGGTGACGCGGACGGTGGCGGCGCCGGCTGTGGCGGTCAGGGTCTCGTACGTCCAGCTGGTGTAGCCGAGTCCGTGCCCGAAGGGGTAGGCGGGTGCGGTGCCGGCCTTCTCCCAGGCCCGGTAGCCGATGAAGACGCCCTCGTCGTAGTGGAGTTCACCGTCGGTGGGGGTGGTGGCGGCAACCGGTGCGTCGGCGAGGACCGCGGGCCAGGTGGTGGGGAGCCGGCCGCCCGGTTCGGCGGACCCGAGCAGGACGTCGGCGAGCGCCGCGCCGCCCTCCTGGCCGGGGAACCAGCTGAGCAGCACGGCGGCGACGTCGTCCCGCCAAGGAAGCTCCACCGGGGAGCCGGAGTTGACGATCACGACGGTGTCCGGGTTGACGGCGACGACGGCCCGGACCAGATCGTCCTGGTGACCGGGGAGCCGCAGATCGGAGCGGTCGAAGCCCTCGGACTCGACGCGTTCGGTGGTGCCGACGACGACGATCGCGGTGTCCGCCGCGCGGGCGGCCTCGACGGCCTCGGCGATCAGCTCGGCCGGGTCGCGGCGCGGGCCGAGGTGGCAGAGGGAGAACAGGACGCCGGGGATGGGTGAGCCGACGCCGAGGGTGTCGGGGACCCGCCGGAGCGAGACCTCGACGGGTTCGCCCGCGGTGAGCGTGACCCGGCCGCGCTCCCGGGGAGTGCCGAAGAACGCCTCGCCCGGGTCGGCGGAGCCGCTGATCCGGTGCACCTCGTCGTAGAGCACCGTGCCCGCGACGGTGAGGGTGAGCTCTCCGGTGCCCCGCGTGCCGAAGATGTGCTCGCCGCTGTCGCGCGGGAGGAAGGTGCCGGTGATCTCGACGCTGTGCAGGGTCTCGTGGGTCACCCCGTCGGGCAGGTCGGTGCCGATCCACTGGACGGCGCCGGTGGGCAGCGGGGCCGATCCGATGACCGTGCCCGCGGCGTCGTAGCAGACCGCCTTGAGCGTGAACCCCTTCTCCGCGGGGGTGAGTTCGTCGTTCGGGTCGGCGCCGGTCCGGTAGTCGAGCACGTCCTCGGGGAGCGCTGCGAGCAGGCCGTCGAGCGGGGAGACGATGTGGTGCGGGAAGACCTGTGCGGAGCCGCCGCCGAGCACCCGGGCGTCGCGGGCGAGGGCGCCGCTGAGTGCGACCTTGCGGACGGCGGACGGGTCGATGGGGAGCGTGTCCCGCTCGTTGCGCACCAGCACGAAGGAGCGCTGGGCGATCTCGCGGGCCAGGGCGTCGCCGTCGACGGCGGCCGGTCGGTCGGCCTCGGCCACCACGGGCGGGGCGCCGTCCAGCGCGCCGACGCGGGCGGCCAGCCGCAGCACGTTGCGCGCCGCCGTGTCCACGACGGACTCCTCGACCTCACCGGCCCGCACCGCGGCGGCGAGGGCCGGCCCGTACACCGTCTTCGGGCCTGGCATCGCGACGTCGAGGCCGCCGGTGACGGCGGCGACGGTGGCACGGGCGGCAAGCCAGTCGGAGACGACGAAGCCGTCGAAGCCCCACTCGCCGCGCAGCACCTCGTTCTGGAGGTAGCGGTGCTCGGTCATGGTGGGGCCGTTGACCCGGTTGTAGGCGGCCATGATGCCCCACGGGTGGGCGTTGGTGACGATGCGTTCGAAGGGGGCCAGGTAGAGCTCGCGCAGGGCGCGCGGGGCGACGATGTTGTCGACGGTGAAGCGCTCGGTCTCGGCGTCGTTGGCGACGAAGTGCTTGACCGTCGTGCCGACGCCGCCGTCCTGCACACCGCGCACATAGCCGGTGCCGATCTCGCCGGTGAGATACGGGTCCTCGCTGTAGGCCTCGAAGTGCCGCCCGCCCAGCGGGGACCGGTGCAGATTGACGGTCGGGGCGAGCAGCACGTGCACGCCCTTGCGGCGGGCCTCCTGTGCCAGCAGATGTCCGGCGCGGCGGGCCAGGGACGGGTCCCAGGTCGCGGCGAGGGCGGTGGGCGAGGGCAGCGCGACGGACGGGTCGTCGGCGCTCCAGCTGACGCCGCGCACCCCGATCGGCCCGTCCGACATGACCAGCGACCGCAGCCCGACGGCGGGCAGCGCGGGCAGCGACCACACGTCCTGCCCGGCGAGCAGCCGCGCCTTGTCGTCGAGCCCGAGCGCGGCCAGGGCCGCTTCGACGGCGGCCTCGCGGGCCGCCTCGGGGTGAATGGATGCGGACGCGTCTGCCACGGCCGTGCCTCCTCGTCGGGATCCTCTGCCGGATGTCTCCATGGTGACCCGACACCGGTAGAACGGTAGGGTTCGTTATCGATACGTAACGTACAGGCATGGCGTACGGTCCTGGAAGAGGGACCGGAGAAGCACCGAAAGGGGCCGGGGTGATGGCGCGGGCCAGGAGCGCGGAGCGGCGGGCGGAGATCCTCCGCGCCACTCTGGAGGTGATCGCCGAGCGAGGCTACCGGGGGGCCACGCTGGGTGCGGTCGCCGAGCGGGTCGGCCTGAGCCAGCAGGGGCTGCTGCACTACTTCCCCACCAAGGAGGCGATGCTCGTCGCCGTCCTGGAGGAACGGGACCAGTGGGACACCGGCGGCGGGCCCCGCAGCGACGGCGGCTGGCGGACGGAGCTGCTCGGCTCACTCGTCGAGTACAACGCGATGCGCCCCGGCGTCGTGCAGACCTTCTCGGCACTGCTCGGCGAGAGCGTCACGGAGGAGCACCCGGCGCGGGAGTTCTTCACCCACCGCTACACACAGGTCAGGTCGAGCATGGCGGCGATGCTGCGCGCCGAGTTCGGCGAGCGGCTGCCGGGCGGGCTCACCCCGGAGCGCGCCGCCCCGCTGCTGGTCGCGACGATGGACGGGCTGCAGTACCAGTGGCTGCTCGACCCGGACACAGTGGACATGCCGGCGGCGTTCCAGGACTTCCTGCGACTGCTGCGGCCCGACCCCGCAGCCACCTCCGAGCCGGATTCCGCAGCGGCCTCCGAAGACCGCCGCAAACCCACCCACGAGTGACATGACCTGCGACAACGCCAATACGACAAGATCGTTAAGCTCCACCTGAGGGTGATTCCGGACGATCTACGCGCGTCCGCGGAATGCGCCCCGTTCCGCGCCCCCCAGGGTGGCCGCATGACTTCCAAGCCTGCCGAACCGACCTCCGGCCTGCCCTCCAGGCGCACCCTGATCGCGGGCGCCGCCGCCGGTGCCACCGCCCTCGCCGCGACCGCCGTGACCTCGGCGAACGCCGCCGCACCCGGCTCCCCCGCGGCACCTGCCGCCCCCGCCCCTGCGGCGGCCCCCGGATCCGACTGGGAGGCCTGCCTGGCGGTCGCCCGCGCCATCCTCGTGACGGACGACCAGGACAAGTCGCTGGTGCCGTACTACCGCGACGTCCTGCTCTCCAAGGGCCTGCCGCGCAGCAGGAAGGCACCGAAGAAGGTGCTGGTCATCGGCGCGGGCCCGGCCGGGCTCACCGCCGCCCACCTGCTCCGCAGGGCCGGGCACACCGTCACGGTGATCGAGGCCAACGGCAACCGCGTCGGCGGCCGGATCAAGACCTTCCGCACGGGCGGGCACGAGAACGCCAAGTCGCCCTTCGCCGACCCGAAGCAGTACGCCGAGGCCGGCGCGATGCGGATCCCCGACAGCCACCCGCTCGTCACCGGGCTGATGGACAGCTTCGAGCTGAAGCGGCGCCGCTTCCACCTCGTCGACGTCGACGCCGAGGGCCGGCCCGCCAACCACACCTGGATCCACGTCAACGGCGTCCGGGTCCGCAAGGCCGACTACGCGAAGAAGCCGCAGGCGGTCAACCGTTCCTTCGGCGTCCCCGCCGCGTTCGAGGACAAGACGGCCTCGACCATCGTGCGGGAGGCCTTCGCCCCCGTGCGCAAGGAGTTCGAGGGCAAGGAGGGAGCGGAGCTCGTCAAGGGCTGGGCCCGGGTCATCCAGCGGTACGGCCACTGGTCGATGTTCCGCTTCCTGACCGAGGCGGCCAAGCTCGACGAGCGCACGATCGACCTCATCGGCACGGTCGAGAACCTCACCTCCCGGCTCCATCTCGCCTTTGTGCACAGCTTCATCGGGGCCTCCCTGATCAGCCCGGACACCGCGTTCTACGAACTGCCCGACGGCACGGCGACGCTGGCCGACGCGATGTACGCCCGGGTCAAGGACCTGGTGCGGCTGGACCGCCGGGCCGCCCGGATCACCCACGGGGACGACGGCGTCCACGTCGAGACGGTGTCCGAGGGCCGGGACGGCACGGTCGTGCGGGAGACGTTCACCGGCGACCGGCTGATCGTCACCGTGCCGTTCTCGGGGCTGCGCCACATCGCGGTCAGCCCCGCGCTCTCGTACGGCAAGCGGCGCGCGATCACCGAGGTCCACTACGACGCGGCCACCAAGGTGCTGCTCGAATTCAGCCGCCGCTGGTGGGAGTTCGAGGAGAAGGACTGGAAGGACGAGCTGGACAGGATCAGGCCCGGTCTGTACGAGGCGTACCGGCTCGGCAAGGCCCCGGCGGACGGTTCGCTGCTGGGCGCGCACCCCTCCGTGCCGGCCGGTCACCTGCCGCCCAACCAGCGCGTGCACTACGCGGCGTACCGCGCGACCGCCCGCAACCAGCCCGAGGCGGCACACGTCATCGGCGGCGGATCGGTCACCGACAACGCCAACCGGTTCATGTACCAGCCCTCCCACCCGGTCGACGGCAGCAGGGGCGGCGTCCTCCTCGCCTCGTACAGCTGGGCCGACGACGCCCTGAAGTGGGACTCGCTGGACGACGACGAGCGCTACCCGCACGCGCTGGGCGGGGTGCAGGACGTGTACGGGCAGCGCGTCGAGGTCTTCTACACGGGGGCGGGTGCCACCCAGTCGTGGATGCGCGACCCGTACGCGTACGGCGAAGCCTCCGTGCTGCTGCCCGGCCAGCACACCGAGCTGTTCGCCGATGTGCGCTCCGCCGAGGGACCGTTGCACTTCGCCGGCTGCCATACCTCCATCAAGCCCGCCTGGATCGAGGGGGCGCTGGAGTCCGCGGTCCGCACCGCGCTGGAGGTGCACACGAGCTGATCCGGGCGGCCGGCGCCTCAGTCGCCGAGGGGGTGCGACGGGGCGGACGGCACCGTCCCGTCGGCCTCCGCGTCGTCCGGGCCGGCCGCGGCGCCGTCCTCCCCCACCAGGTCGCGTGCCAGCAGGGTCGCTCCGGCGACCGCCCCCGGCATCAGGAAGACGGCGACGAACGGGACCAGGAAGGCGAGGCCCAGCGGTACGCCGAAGCCGAGGATCAGCAGACGGCGGCCGCGCAGCAGGACCAGCCGGTCCTTGAGCACCATGCCGCGGCGCTGGAGCGCGACGGCGGTGAGCTCCTCGGCAAGGAAGTAGCCGGTGACGCAGAAGCCGATCAGCGGGACGACGGTCTGGCCGGCGACCGGCACGAAGCCGAGGGCGAAGAGCAGCACGGCGTACAGGGCGACCCGCACCAGGATGCGGACACTGTCACGGGCGGAGATCCACAGCTCCCGCCAGAGCGGCAGCCCCGACTCGGGGACCTCGCCACCCTCGGCCCGGTCGACCTCCTCGGAGAGCGACTCGTAGAAGGGCTGCCCGACCAGCAGCGTCACGGCGGTGAACGTGATCACGGCCAAGAACAGGCCGAAGGCGAAGACCAGCACGGTCAGGGTGGTGCGGAGCAGCCCGAGCCAGGGCGAGGACCAGTCGTCGGCGAAGGGGGTCGCCCAGGACGCCAGGTCGTCGGCCCCGTAACCGAGGCCGACGAGCGCGCCCGCGTACACCACCAGGGTGATGAGGCCGGGGATCAGGCCGAAACCGAACCACCGCCCGTGCCGGGCGACCCAGCGCTGCCCGTTGATCAGATAGCCGAACCCTGCTGCCGCATCACGCATGCCGTCAGCGTACGTGCGCGGGCGACGCCGCTGACCGGGGAGTCGGGGCGGGCCCGTCCGGTGCCCGCCGGTCTCCGCCGAACAAGGCCGAGGGCCGCACCCCGAACGGGATGCGGCCCTCGGCCGCGTACCGACGCTGCGCGCGGTACGGGTGGTACGGCTGGGTCAGACGACCGACAGCTCGACCTTGATGTTGCCGCGTGTGGCGTTCGAGTACGGGCACACCTGGTGCGCCTTCTCGATGAGCGCCTGCGCGGTCGCCTTGTCGACGTTCGGAATGGTCGCGGTGATCGCGACCTCCAGGCCGAAGCCACCGGCCTCGGTCTTGCCGATGGAGACCGCGGCGGTCACCGTGGAGCCGGAGATGTCGGCCTTCTCCTGGCGGGCCACGACGCCCAGCGCGCCCTGGAAGCAGGCGCTGTAGCCGGCCGCGAAGAGCTGCTCCGGGTTGGTGCCCGCGCCGCTTCCGCCCATCTCCTTCGGCGGGTTGACGACCACGTCGAGCTTGCCGTCGTCCGAGGAGACCCGGCCGTCACGGCCGTTCTCGGCTGTGGCGACGGCGGTGTACGCAACGGCGATGTCCTGAATGGTCATATCTGTGAATCCTCCTGCTGATGCGCCGCGACTCGCGCCCACGATCGCGACGGCCTGGGATGAGCCTAACGGGTGCCCCGACAGCGGTGTCAGCCGAGGGAAACGATCATCTTTCCGGTGTTCTCGCCGCGGAGCAGGCCGGCGAAGGCCTCGAAGCCGTTCTCGATTCCCTCGACGACGGTCTCGCGGTACTTCAGCTCGCCGGAGGCCAGCCAGCCGGCCACGTCCTGGACGAACTGGCCCTGCAGGTCGGCGTGATCGCCGACGAGCATGCCCTGCAGACGCAGCCGCTTGCCGATGACCAGCGCGAGGTTGCGCGGGGCCGGGGTCGGCTCGGTCGCGTTGTACTGCGCGATCATGCCGCAGATGGTGGCGCGGCCGTGCACGTTGAACGAGGAGATCGCGGCTTCGAGGTGCTCGCCGCCGACGTTGTCGAAGTAGACGTCGATGCCGTCGGGGGCGGCCTTGCGCAGCTGCTCGCCGACGGGGCCGTTCTTGTAGTTGAACGCGGCGTTGAAGCCGTACTCCTCCACCAGCAGCTTGACCTTCTCGTCGGAGCCCGCGGAGCCGATGACGCGCGAGGCGCCCTTGAGCTTCGCCAGCTGACCGACCTGACTGCCGACCGCGCCGGCGGCGCCGGAGACGAAGACCGCGTCACCCTCCTTGAAGGAGGCGACCTCGAAGAGGCCCGCATAGGCGGTCAGCCCGGTCATGCCGAGCACGCCGAGGTAGGCGGAGAGCGGGGCGAGGGAGGCGTCGACCTTCACGGCGTGCTTGGCCGGGACATCGGCGTACTCACGCCAGCCGAGGCCGTGCAGGACGTGGTCGCCGACCGCGAAGCCCTCGGCGTTGGAGGCGACGACCTCGCCGACCGCGCCACCCTCCATGGGGTGGTCCAGCTTGAACGGCGGGGTGTACGACTTCACGTCGTTCATCCGGCCGCGCATGTACGGGTCGACGGAGAAATGCAGATTGCGGACGAGGACCCGGCCCTCGGCGGGAGCGGTGACCGGTGCCTCACGCAGCGCGAAATCCTCGGGCTTCGGCCAGCCGTGCGGACGGGCTACGAGGTGCCATTCACGGCTGGACGTGGGAAGTGCTGCAGACATGGGCTCGGTGTCTCCTCAATGCTCCGGGGGTGTGGGGGCCGTTCGGCCGGAGCCGAAAAAGCTTCATGTTGTGAAACAACCATGCTCCTGGATATTTCATGTTGTCAAGTAACCGGCTACCCTGGTCGTCATGGCCACCCCTCGTGCAGACCCTCTGACCCTCGAAGTCGTCGAGCTGATCGGCACCGTCGTGGCGCGTTACTACGAGGAGTACGAGGAGGCCGCGGCCGCACACAGCCTCACCGGTGCGCAGGCCCGGGTCCTCGGGCTCCTCTCCCTGGAACCGATGCCCATGCGCAGGATCGCGCAGAAGCTGAAGTGCGAGCCGTCCAACGTGACCGGCATCGTCGACCGGCTGGAGGTACGCGGTCTGGTGGAGCGTCGCCCCGACCCGGCCGACCGGCGGGTGAAGCTGGCCGCGCCCACCGAGAAGGGCACCCGGACGGCGCGGCAGTTGCGTGAATCGCTCGACTTCGCCCGTGAGCCGCTGGCCGGCCTCACCGACGCGGACCGGGCTGTGCTGCGGGATCTGCTGCGCCGGATGCTCGGCATGGAGCCGCCCGTCCAGGACCAGGAGCTCTAGAAGGTCCTGGAGGTCCCTGAAGGTCTCCAGCGCCTCAGCAGAACCACAGGAACCAGCAGCCGCCCGAGTCCGAGGGGGACGGCGTCGGGGTGGGTGTCGGCGTGGGCGTGGGTGTGGGTGTGGGCTGCTCCGGGGGCGGAGGCTGCGAGGGGTCGTCACCCGTGCCGTCCGGCTCGGAGGGATCGGCGGACGGGACCCCGTGCTCATCGGACGGAACGCCGGACGTCTTCGCGGTGGCCGCCGGGGCCGATGCGGTGCGCTCCGGGCGCGCCCGGCCCGTGCGGGCGGCGGCGGAGGGGTGGCCGTCGGTGGCCGGGACCACCGAGGGGCGGCCCGCGGGTGTGCCCACCGGCCCGGGCGGCTCGACGGACCCGCTCGCCGTGGCCTGCGGGGCGGGCGCGGTCGTGACCGCGGCCGACTCGCGTACGTAGTCCGACGCACGGTCGTCGCCGCCCTGTTCGGTCGCCAGCTCGGCCAGGCTCAGCGCTCCCGCCGCGAGGACCACCCCGAGCAGCGCCACCAGCACCGTGCGGCCGCGACGACTGCGGGCCCGGCGGCCCCGGCGCGGCCGGGCCTCCGGCTCCTCGCGCCGGCGCGAACCACGCCCGCCGTGCCCCGCCGGTGCGGCACCGCGCCCCGCCCGGGCAGCCTCGTGCCCCCGGCGGCGCCGGCCTCCGGGACGGGGCGGCGCGGCCTTCTCGTCCCGCGCGTCCGGCTCGTGGCCCGACGACGGGGTGGGCACGGCGTAGTGGCTCAGCGCCTCCGCGGGGGTTCCGCATCCGGCACAGGCCAGGGCGCCGTTGAGATGCCGCTGACAGGTGTGGCAGTAATCCATGGCGCCCGCAGATTAGATGCCCGTCGGACAACAGAGAAAGCGGCTCAGGTGAGGATCCTGTGTGGAAGCGTTGGTTCCATGACCACTGCCACGCCCTTCGGCCCCCGAGAGTTCCAGCTTGTCCTGTTGCGCCGGATGGCCGACCACCAGCCCGGCCTCGTCGAGGAGGCCCGGCACGAACTGAGCGCCACGCTCGCCGAGATGCGCGAGGCGAACCGGCGCTGGCAGGCCATGGTGCGGGCGCCGAGGGGACGAGGGTCGCTGCGCCGCTACCGGTCCGTGCTCGGCGAACCCGAGTCCTCCGTGCGCCGCACGGTCGGTGATCTGGAGTGCGACGCGCTGCTGTGGCCGGTGCCGCTCTGGCCGGATCTGCGGTTCGAGGTGATGGCAGGGCCGGGCGGCGCCGTGTGGAACGAGTGGCTGGTGCGGGCCCCCGGCGCACCCTCCCCCGCGCTCGGCACGGTGGCGGATCTGCGCCCCTGGTCCTGCACCGTGGACGAGGTGGCGCGGGCCTTCGCCCCGGCCCGTCCGATGGAGGGCAGCGCACCGACCCGGTGGGCCCTCGCGATCACCGCCCCGGTCACCGGCGAACCGTATGTCGCCGAGTTCACCTGGGGCCTGCTCCAACGGCTGCTCCCCCGCTGACGGAGCCTGACGGAGCCACCGGCCGACGAGCCGTCAGCCCGGTACCTCCTACGGCGCATCCCAGCGCGCACAACACCTCCCACCGGCGCACGATACGAAGACAGCCGGCTGCCCGTCGGTACCCCCATCAGCGCTCTCGGGAGAACTGCCGTGACCGTCAGCCTTGAGCAGTTGCGCCGTTGCCATGTCGCCGTCGACCTCGGGGCCGCCCGGACCCGCGTGTACGTGAAGGGGCTCGGGCTCGTCGTCGACGAGCCGAGCGCCGCCGCGGTGAACACCCGTACCGGATCGCTCATCGCCGTCGGCGCGCTCGCCGAGCAGATGACGGGACGCACCCCCGACTACATCCGGGTGGTCCGGCCGGTCTCCGGCGGAACGGTCGTGGACATCGAGATGGCCCAGCGCATGCTGCGCCAGCTGCTCGGCGAGAAGCTCCGCCGGCAGCTGCGCCGCAAGCCCCGGCTGCGGGCCGCCGCCTGCACCCCGCACGACAGCGATCCGCTCGCCCAGCGGGCCGCCGTCGAGACCATGGTCGGCCTCGGCGCGCGCCGGGTCGAACTGGTCGACACGCTGATCGCGGCGGCCGTCGGCTGCGGGCTGCCGGTCGAGCAGCCGACCGCCACCATGATCATGGTGTGCGGGGCCGCGACCACCCAGATCGCGGTGCTCTCGCTCGGCTCGATCGTGACCGCGGTACGCATCCCGATCGGCGGCGAAGCGATCGACCACGCGGTGATCCAGCATCTGCGCCAGTTCCACGAGCTGATGCTGCCGAGCCAGTCGGTACGCCCGCTGCAACTGGCGCTCAGCGGCAACGGTCTGACCCCGCACGGGCCCGCCGTGACCGAGATCCACGGCCGTGACGTGGCGACCGGCCTCGCCCGCTCCGTGCAGGTCGACACCGCCGCGGTGCGGCAGGCGATCCACCGCCCGCTGACCGCGGTCCTCGACGGTCTGGGCAAGGTGCTGCGGGACTGCCCGCCCGACCTGGTGGCCGACCTCGCCGACTGCGGGATCATGATGGTCGGCGGCAGCGCGCTGCTGCCCGGCCTGGACCAGATGCTGCGTGACGCCACCGGCATGCCGGTGCACATCGCCGAACGGCCCGACGTCTGCGCCGTGCTGGGGCTCGGCGCCATGCTGGACGGCAAGATCCGCCCGATGGTCCTCGACCCGCTGTCCTGCTGAGCACCGCGGGTCGTACGGCGGATGACGGACGAACCGGGCGACACGGCGCCCTCCAGGAGGATCCAGCGGACACCTCGCCTGCCGATGCTGCTGGAGGCGGTGCTGAGCGTCGGCACGGATCTCGAACTCCGTGCCACGCTGCAGCAGATCATCGACACCGCCACCGCGCTCACCGAGGCCCGCTACGGGGCACTGGGGGTTCTGGACCCCGTGCGCGGCACCATCAGTGAGCTGTTCGTCTCCGGAGTGAGCGAGGCCGAACGAGAAGCCATCGGTGACTTCCCCGACGGCCACTCGGGCATGCTCGGCGCGCTCATCGACGAGGCGCAGCCGCTGCGCTCCGACGACCTGACCACCGACCCTCGCTCCACCGGTATGCCGGCCGGGCACCCGCCGATGCACTCGTTCCTCGGCGCCGCGATCCGGGTCGACGACAAGGTCTTCGGGAACATCTACCTCACCGAGAAGAGCACCGCGCACTTCACCGACACCGACGCGGGGCTCCTGCGGGTCCTCGCCTCGCAGGCCGGGATCGCGATCGGCAACGCCCGGCTGTACGAGACGGCCCGGCAGCGGGAGCGCTGGATCGAGGGCGCGGCCGCGGTCACCAACACCCTGCTGACCGGGGAGAACGCCGCCGACGCCCTGATGACCGTGGCGGAACGGGCCAGGATCCTCAGCAACGCGTCGGCCGGGGTGATCCTCCAGCCGAACGAGGCGGGCGGCATGGAGATCGTCGCCGCGTCCACACTCGACGACCCGGCCGGTCTGGTGGGCACCACCATCGCCCCCGACGCCCCGGTCCTGGTCCAGCTGCTGGGCGGTGAGCCGGTCTTCCTGGAGGACTCGGCGACCGATCCCCGGATGACCACCCACGTACGGTCCCGGTTCGGCCCCAGCATGATGCTTCCGCTGCAGAGCGGCGGGCGGCTCATCGGCACCCTCGCCCTGCCCCGGCGGCGTGGCGACCGCCCGTACACGGCCATGGACCGGCTGCTGGCCTCGCAGTTCGCCTCACAGGCCGCGCTGGCTCTGGTCCTGGCGGACGCCCAGCACGACCGCGAGCAGCTCGCGGTGTACGAGGACCGGGACCGGATCGCCCGCGATCTGCACGATCTCGTCGTCCAGCGGCTGTTCGCCACCGAGATGATGCTGGAGTCGACCCGCCGCCGGGCCGGCGCCGGAGAGGCCGACGAGCTGTTGAGCAGGGCCGTCGACGAGCTGGACTCCACGATCCAGGAGGTGCGGACGACGATCTTCGCCCTGCAGCAGCCGCCCGCCGACGCCCCGGCCACCTTCCGCGGTCAGGTGCTGCGGGAGACCCGGGGCGCGGCGGCGG